>JALYOB010000303.1 GCA_030857085.1 Acidobacteriota bacterium
ACGACGTTCCGCGCACGCAATCGCGGCAGGAGCGACTCCGACTTCCATCCGATCTTTCCCACCACCACCAGCGAGCCTTCATAGGTGCCCGCATCGCGCAGACGCTCGAACGCATCGAGCAGCGTCACCAGATCCTTCCGCGGCTCAATCGTGCTCACGAACAGAATGTAGCGGCGCGGCAGCCCATCCACTTCTTCCGCCGTCGCGGGCGTGCCGAGCCCCGAATGAATCGCGAACGCGCGCGACGGATCGACGGGGTAGTACTGCAGCAGATCGCGCCGCGTTGACTCCGAGACGCACACGATCGCATCCGCATTCGCGATCTCGCGCGCCATCTGCGCCTCGAGATTCGCCAGCGTCTCCTTCTGCAGCAGCTCCGGAAAACGCTTGTACGTGAGGTCGTGAATCGTGATCACGCGCCGCCGCGCAACCGCTGAATGCAGCCGCGGCAGAAAGTAGTTCGCGGCGAAGAAGACATCGCAGCCGGTCAGCTCGAGCCACGCCACGTACGCGCCGGCGGTGAGCGGACGATCGAAGCGTCCCTGCGACTGCCCGCGGAGATCGAACGTGCAGAGCCGCGCATTCGCCGGCAGATCGGCGTGCAACGTCGGACCCTGTTCGGTGACGCGCGCGTCGCCGAACAGAACCAGCTCGACATCTTCATGCTTCGCCAGCTCGTGCAGTAGATAGTAGAGATACCAGCCGACGCCGGTGAGCGGCTCGTAAAACGGACGAATGTCGACGCCGATCCGCAGCGGCCGCTCGCGATGCACGGCCGAACGCCACGAGCGCCGCAGACGCGCGGCGAGCTCATGTCGTAGAGTGTTGGCAACGAGCCGTGCAGTCGGCAGTAGCGACATCGGCGCGCGATTGTAATGCGGACGATCCTCATCATCCTGCTCGTGCTGGCCGTCGTCGTCGGCGGCATCGCGTTCTATCTGTTCGCCACCACTCCGCGCACCGCGGAGCCGCTGCGCATTCCGCTCTCGCAGACCGAGCGCGAGCTCCTCGCGCACGTCCCTGCGTCGGCCGAGGCGTTCGCATTGACTCCGTCTGCTGCGGCGTTGCACGAGACGCTGCTCGCGAATCCGGTGACGCGCGATGCGGTCTCGCAATGGACCGAAGAGCATGAGCTGCCGCGGCCGTGGATGCTCGGCGGCGCGAGCATCGCCGCGTGGAAAGCAGGGAAGACGACCAGTTACGCGATTCGTCTCGACGCCCTGCGTGCGCTGCTCGTGCGCGTGTGGCTGATGACCGCGAGCAACGCGGACGCGCGATGGGAGGGCTCGACGCTCATCATGCACGATCCCGCCGCCACGCCACGCATTGCCGATCTCGACGCGCTCCTCCGCCTCGGCAACGGACTGCCGGAAGGCGACGTGCTGGCCGTGCAGCGCGAGTCCGCACGCGGCGCGTTTCCGCCGATCGGCCGTCCGGCCGTGACGACCGTGCGGATCACGTCGAACGAAATCTCTCTCGTCTCCCGCGCCGCGACCGCCGACCTCGCGCAGCATCCCGAGATTCGCGCGCGCTTCGCCCGCAACGCCCTCCTCTCCGCTACGTTCGCAGCACCCCCTCGCATCCTCGGCGACCTCAATCGTCTGTTCGGCGCGAACATCGACGCGCTCGTCGACGAAGGCGGCTCGATTGCGCTGTACGGAGTCGACACCGGTACGTTCATCCCCCGTCCGCGCGGCATCATCTCGATGCGCGCCGATCCCGCCGCGCGCGAACAGTTCGCCGAAATCAAACCGGCGGCCGAACTGGTCGGCGAGACGCGCGACGCCGGCGAGTTCCTCCTCGTCTCGTTCGACCGCACGAGCATGGGTCTGTATCTAAAGGATGCATTCGACCCCGCGAGCTGGCCGGCGACGCGCTGGTCCCTCCGTTTCGATCCCGCGCGCATGGTGCCGATCCTCCGCAAAGCCGGCGACAACCCCGGCTTGCGCATCGCGACCCCCCGCATCCACCGCGCCGCCCGCGACCTCCGCCGCTGGATCGACGCGCTACAGCAGGCGAAATCGGTCGAGGCCGCGGATTCGGTGAATGGGGGAGTGGAGGAGTTGCGGGTGCGAGTGGTCGCGCGCTGACTTTGTCGCGCGCGACGTGGCGCGTGGCGCGTAGCGAGTCGCCGGCCATTGCCGTCCAGGCGACACCGCCCTGGCAACTCGCCACTCGCCACACGCCACACCTCACTCCACCTCGCCCCATCCTTGCATCCGAAATAGACCCGGAGGCCGGAGGGTTACGGGGTCGGCTGTGGGTAACCCCCTCCGCGACAGCACCATGAACGACGTCACCATCGACTTCACCACCATCGACGAACACGGCCCGCAGAGCTATGACGCGACGTTCGACGTCACGCCCGCCGACCTCGATCGGTACGAGGTCGAGAGCGTCGGCGGCGTGACCATTCATGCGAACGTGCAGAAAGGTCACACCGACGGCGAGTACATCTCCGACGGCACGGTCAGCTTCACGGCCGATTTCGACTGCTCGCGTTGCGCCGAGGCGTATCCGTTTGCCAACACTTCGACCTTTCACGTAAGATTCCGCCCTCGTCCTGAGGCCTCCGCGGAAAACGAGGAGGTCGAGATCACCGACAAGGAAGAGCTCGACGTCGAGTTTTACTCGGAGCGAACGATTCCCCTGCGGGACCTCGCCCTCGAACAGGTTCAGCTCTCGATTCCCATGAAGCCTCTCTGCGACGAGAACTGCCTCGGGCTCTGCCCGACGTGCGGCGTCAACCGGACGCGGGAAAGCTGCTCGTGCGGCGAATCCATCGTCGACGACCGCTGGGGCGCGCTGAAGAACATCCGCGAAGAAATCGCGAAAAAGAAAAACGTTTGATGTGAAGCGGCGGGCTTTGCTCGCCATTCGCTTCCGCCAGAAACCAAAGGAGTCACGACCATGCCGAATCCAAAACGCCGCCATTCCAAGGCGAGAACGCGCTCGCGCCGCGCCCACGACTTCCTCAAGCCGAAGTCGCTTTCGACCTGCCCGAACTGCCACGAGGCCAAAGAGCCGCACCGCGTCTGCGCGAAGTGCGGGTACTACAAAGGCCGCGAAGTCGTCGTCAAGGACGTTCTCTAAACCTTCACGGCGATGGCTGCTGCGGTCACGGCGGCAATCCGCATCGCGCTCGATGCGATGGGCGGCGATCACGCGCCGGACGAAATCGTCAAAGGCGCGTCCATCGCGGCTGCTGAATTTCCCGACGTCACGATCCTCCTGGTGGGTCGTGAGGAAGTGCTGCGCGAAAAACTCGGCGGCACGCACCCGCGCATCGAGATCGTCGATGCGCGCGAAGTCGTTGACATGAGCGACAACGCGCTGACGCCGCTGCGGCGCAAGCGCAACTCGTCCATTCGTGTTTGCGCGAACCTCGTGGCCGAGGGGCGCGCGGATGCAATGGTCTCCGCGGGCCACACCGGCGCCGCGATGACCTCCGCCTACAAAGTCCTCGGCACGATCGAAGGGGTCAGCCGTCCTGCACTCGCGGCGATCCTGCCGAACGCGAAAGGACACGTCGTGCTGCTCGACGTCGGCGCGAACGTCGACGCCAAACCCGAATACCTTCGCGAATTCGCCGTCATGGGCCACTTCTACGCGCAGATGATCTTCGGCATCGCCGAGCCGCGCGTCGGACTTCTTTCTGTTGGAGAGGAAGAAGGGAAGGGGAACCAGATGACGAAGGAGACGTTCCGGATCATGAAAGAGACGGGACTGAACTTCATCGGCAACGCCGAAGGGCGGGACGTGTTCAACGGCAACGCCGACGTCATCGTCTGCGACGGCTTCATCGGCAATGTGGTGCTCAAAGCGTCCGAGTCGCTCGCGGAGATGCTGGGGAAGATGATCCGCGAGGAGATCACCCGCTCGCTTCCCCGCAAGATGGGTGCGCTGCTGGTGAAAGGTGCGTTCGACGATCTGAAAAAGCGCACCGATTACTCCGAATACGGCGGCGCGCCTCTGCTCGGGGTGAAAGGCGGCTGCATCATTTCGCACGGCCGCTCGAACGCGAAGGCGATCAAGAACGCCATCCGTGTGGCGCGCGAGTTCACGCTCAGCCGCGTCGACGCGAAGATCCGGGAAAAGATCTCGGAACTGCACACGCGCGAGCACGACAGCGGCATCGCCGCGATTTAGGAGTGCGGCGGCAAAGCCGCCGCTCTGGTACACCGCGCACCTCCAAAGCGGTAGCTGCCGCTACTGCACTCCTAAACAGTTATCATCCGCGCCGCAATGGAACATCACACTGCATTCGTCTTCCCGGGACAGGGGAGCCAGTACGCCGGCATGGGGCGCGACGTCGCGGAAAAGTACCCGGCCGCGCGGCGCGTGTTCGAGGACATCGACGCCGCCCTCGGCTTCTCGATCTCCCGCCTCTGCTTCGAAGGTCCGGACGACCAGCTCAAGCTCACCGAAAACACACAGCCGGCCATTCTCGCCGTCTCGTCGGCGCTACACGCGGTGCTCGAAGAACACGGCGCCACCCGCCGCGATCTCGTCGCCGGTCACTCTCTCGGCGAATACAGCGCGATTGTGAGCGTCGGCGGCCTGACGCCGTCCGAGGCGGCGGTCATTGTGCGGTCGCGCGGGAGATTCATGCAGGAGGCCGTGCCGGTCGGCACCGGCGGCATGGCCGCATTGATCGGACCGACTGTCGAAGACGCACGCGCGATCTGCGAAGAAGCGGCACAAGGGGAAGTCGTCTCCGTCGCAAACATCAATGCACCGGGACAGATCGTCATTGCCGGCACCAAAGAGGGCATTGACCGCGCGATTGCGGTGGCGAAAACCCGCGGCGTCCGTCGCGCGCTGCCGCTGCCGGTTTCCGCGCCGTTTCATTGTGAATTGATGACACCTGCGGCGGATCGCCTCGAGCCGGTCCTCAATGATGCGAATTTCAAGGACCTCTGGTTCTCGCTTGTTTCCAACGTCGACGCCTCGCCGATCGGTACCGCCACCGCGGTTCGCAATGCACTTTTGCGTCAGGTCGCCTCGCCTGTGCGCTGGGTGGAATCGGTCCAGAAGATGATTGCGATGGGCGTGAAGCGCTTCGTGGAAATCGGGCCGGGCAACGTACTGACCGGTCTCATCAAACGCATTGACGCGAACGTCGAGACGATGAACGTTTCGGACGTTCCGACGCTCGAGGCATTTCTGGAGAAGAACGCCGTATGAAAGTCGACCTCACTGGAAAAACAGCCCTGGTCACCGGCGCCTCCCGCGGCATCGGCGAAGCGATTGCGCGGCGATTGGGCGAAGCAGGCGCGCACGTCCTATGCGCCGCGCGTTCGGCGGATGCAGTGAATCAGCTCGCGAGCGAAATCGGCAACGCGACAGGTGTGGAGCTCGACATTACCGCCCCCGACGTCCGCGAACGCATCGGTGCTCTGCTCAAAGAACGTCCGATCGACGTTCTGGTCAATAACGCCGGCGTGACTGAAGACGATCTCTTCATTCGGATGAAACCGGATGCATGGACGAAGGTCCTGCACACGAATCTCGACTCTGCGTTTCACATCACCCAGGAAGTGGTGAAGAAGATGATTCGCGCCCGCTGGGGCCGCGTGATCAACATCTCGTCGATTGTGGGATTGATGGGCAATGCGGGGCAGGTGAATTACGCCAGCTCGAAGGCCGCCCTGATCGGTTTCACGAAATCGCTCGCGCTGGAAATCGGCTCGCGCAATGTGACTGTGAATGCGATTGCGCCGGGGTATATCGCCACTGCAATGACGGACGCGTTAGGCGACGAGGCGCGCGAGAAACTCACCGACCGCATTGCGGTGAAGCGGCTCGGGACGGGGGATGACATTGCGTATTCGGTGGTGTTCCTGGCCAGTGAGCAGGCGAGCTACATTACCGGGACCGTGCTCATTGTGAGCGGCGGGTTGTATACGTAGTATGGAGTGCGGCGACGCCAGTCGCCGCTTTTACTACGGACGGAGTCAAAG
>JALYOB010000038.1 GCA_030857085.1 Acidobacteriota bacterium
GTGGCGGTATACCTTGCGTTGACAGTAGCCGCGTCGTACTGGGGTAACTTCCCCGTTCCAGTTATGGGCTTGGGAATGTCGCCTATACTCGGGTACTTCGCCGCGTGGACGTGGCGGCGTGCGACTCCGATTCGCAGTGCGCTTCCGGTCGCTACGCCTAGGTCCGCCTAACTCCTATTTCGCCTCCACCTCCCACATCAACTATCTACGTCTAGCAGTCTTCTCTACACCGGCCCGGCGGTGAGTGCACGCGGAACTACGATCCTTTCGACGAGGCGCAACGCGAGTGCGTGCTCGTATCGGGTGATCCATGTTTTCGTTTCGCGGCTGTAGATCGCGCCGCGGCGCTTCAGTGCGTCGCGGATGGCTTCCTCTTCGAAGCGGATACGGACGTGAACGATGTCGTCGGGCTGCGGCTGCGGCGGCAATGTGTGGCGCCATGGAACTTCCTCGATGATGAGTTCAATGGTCTTGCAGCGGGTCTGGAGTTCCTCGTCGTACCGGTAGCGGACGCAAACCAGGCGAGAGCCGTATTCGGCGAAGAGTCTCTTCGTTCCGGGACGGCCGGGCTTCAGTGTCAATCGGGTCTTCAGCACGAGACCGAGGCTCCCTCGGAATGCGCTGCACGTCAAGCGTCGCGGCTCGACGCGCGGCGCGTTCAGAGGGCGTCCGCCGGACTGCGAACGCCTTTCGCGCCAAGCCGTAGAACGTGCGTGTAGATCATGGTGGTGGTGACGTCGCGGTGGCCGAGCAGTTCCTGCACCGTCCGGATATCCTGGCCTCGCTCGAGCAGATGCGTTGCAAATGAATGTCGCAGCGTGTGCGACGTCACGCGTTTGTCGAATTTCGCGCAAACGGCCGCGTCCCGAATCGCTCGCTGAATCACACTCTCATGGAGATGGAACCGATACTCCGTTCCAGATGGCTCGTGCCGCCATCTTCGTGCGGCGGGGAAGACCCATTGCCACAGCCATTCCCGCGCAGCATTCGGAAACTTCCGCGCCAAAGCCGTCGGCAGTTCAACGCCGGCATAACCGGCAGCAAGGTCGCGCGCGTGGATCATCTCGACGCGCTTCAGGTGTTCACGCAGCGCGGCGCCTGCACTCTGGGCGAGCACGGTCACACGATCGCGCTTTCCTTTCGGATCGCGGACGAAGATCTCGTGGCGCGCGAAGTTGACGTCTTTGATCCTAAGGCTCAAACATTCCAGCAGTCGCAGCCCTCCTCCATACATCAGGAGCGCAACGAGCCGCGGCACGCCATCCATGTGATCGAGCAACCGCCGTACTTCGTCAGAGGTGAGGACGACGGGCACACGAAAAGAACGGTGTGCACGAATCAGATCGTCGAGCCACGGAAGGGGGTCATTCAGGACCTCGCGATACAGGAACAACAATGCACTCAGCGCCTGATTCTGCGTCGATGCCGAAACCTTCCCTTCGACTGCGAGACTACTGAGAAACGCGTTCACCTCGTCCCCGCCCATTGATGCCGGGTGACGCTTCCCGTGAAAGAAAATGAACCGCTTGATCCACCCGATGTAGGCTTCTTCGGTCCGGCGGCTGTAATGCCGCGCACGCAAAGCCGTGACGCAGCGCGGGATCAAACGTTGTTGCTGCTCGCCCATCGCCCGACTAGCGTTCCACACTGCGCCTTCGGCTGCAAGACTCCACAAATGGCAGACACGTAAAAGGGCCGGCTTTCGCCGGCCCTTTTACAACAACAGCATTTCAGCAACGGATGCGCGTCTATACGGTTGCGGCCTCGCCGAGGGAGCGTTCGTCGGACTCTTCCACATTGCGGCGGCGGCGGAACCATTCCTGGAGGTCGTCGAAGAGCGAATACAGGACGGGCGTGGCGAGGAGGGTCAGGAGCAGGACGAGGGTCTGGCCGCCGATGATCGTGGCGCCGATGGCGCGGTTGGTGGCGGCACCGGCGCCGCTGCTGACGACCAGCGGAATCATGCCCGCAACGAATGCGACCGTGGTCATGAGAATCGGACGCAGACGGTCGCGGTTGGCCTCGCGAATGGCTTCTGCCCTGTGCATGCCGCGCTCGCGCAATTGGTTGGTGTGGTCGACCTGCAGAATGGAGTTCTTTTTGACGATACCAAACAGGACGACGATGCCCAATGACGAGAAGATGTTCATCGACTCATTGAGCAGCACGAGCGACAACACTGCGAACGGCACAGTCATCGGCAGGGACAAAAGAATGGTAATGGGGTGAACCCAGCTCTCGAATTGTGCGGCGAGAATGAGGTACATGAAGACGATCGACAGGACGAAGGCCATCATGAAATTGAGGCCCGCCTTCTGCTGCTCTTTCGCACGGCCGGTAAAGTCGAACGAATAGCCTTTCGGCATATTGAGCTCTTTGGCTTTTTTCTGCAGCAGGTCCATGACCGCCTGTGACGAATACCCCGGCTGCATGTTCGCCAGCACCATGACCATGCGGCGGCGATTGAAGCGGTTGATCACCGACGGGCCGGTGCCTTCCTGCAATGCCACGAGGTCATTGAGCTTGACGTTGTTGCCGGTCATGGACGGCACTTCGATCTGAGAAATACCGGCGACATTGCGGCGGGCGGCTTCGTTTGCGCGCACGTGCACTTCGTATTCTTCGCCGCCTTCGTAATAGCTGGTGGCTTTCTGGCCGCCGACCAGCACATTCAGCGTGGCCGCGAGGTCCTGCACGCGCACATTGAGATCGGACGCTTTGTCGCGATCGATGCGCACGGCGAGTTCCGGCTTACCCACAATGAAGTTCGTGTCGACGTCGGTCGTGCCGAGCTTCGGATCGCGAATGGCGTCGGCAAGCTGGCGCGAGTATTTATCGAGCATGTTCAGGTCGGGTCCGCCGATCCAGAACATGACCTCTGCGTCCGCACCGCCGCCGAACTCATTGACGGGCGCGACGCCTGTACGCAGATTGAGCCGCTGGTATTGCGGCAGCACTTCTTTGCGCACGCGATCCATGATCACGTACTGATTGTCACGCTCGTTCGCGTTGCCCAGCTTCACATAGACGCTGCCGAGGTTGAGGGTCTGCTGCGGATCGTCGCCGATGGTGACGACGGTATTGGTTACACCCGGCATTTTGCGTACGCGCGACGCAATGGATTCGAGGATGGTCATGGTCGCATCGACGCTCGAGCCTTCCGGCGCGCGCACAGAGATCGCGAACTGACCTTCGTCGTCGTACGGCAGGAAGTTCTTGTCGACCACCATGAAGAGCGGAACGGTCGAGGCGAGGACCACGGCCATGAGGACGATGATGGCCCAGCGATGCGCCATCGACCAGTCGAGCATGGTCATATACCCCCGCTCAATGCGGGCGTACAGGCCGCGCTCGCGCGTGCCGCCGCCTTCATGCGCGACGTCTTCGCGCTTGAGGTAACGCGCGGCCATCATCGGCGTGAGGGTGAACGAAACGAGCAACGACACGGCAATGGCGAACGCCATCGTCACGCCGAACGAGTACATGAAGCGGCCGACGACGCCGGCCATGAACGCAACCGGGAGGAAGACGACGATGAGCGACATGGAGGTGGCCATGACCGCGAGGCCCACTTCTTTGGTGCCTTCCACCGCCGCCTGCGCGGGCGACATTTTCTTTTCTTCCATCCAGCGGAAGATGTTTTCGAGCACGACGACCGCGTCGTCAATGACGATGCCGACGGCCAAGGTCAGTGCGAGCAGCGTAATGACGTTGAGGGTGAAGCCCATGTACGACATGGCCGCGAACGTCGCAATGAGCGAGCTCGGAATCGCAACCGCCGCAATGAGCGTAGGTCGCGATGTTCGGGCGAAATACCAGAACATCGACGCGCCAATCACAATGGCCGCCGGAACGGCAATTCCGCGCGGAATGTGCAGGGAGTGCCCCCACAGAAGCGTATAGAGCAGCAGCGTCGCGCCCACCATCAGCAGCACGTGCCAGAAGCGGGGCGACGAGAGGAACAGCCACACGATGAGCGCCGCGAAGATCGATCCTAAGACGAGGTGCTCTTTGACGGCGCCAACGGCGGCGAGGACGAATTCGGACTGATCGCGAATCACGTCGAGTTTGTAGCCCGCAGGCAGCTGCGGCTTCATTTCCTCGACGCGCTCTTTGATGCGGTCAACGACGTCAATGGCGTTCGTGCCGGACTGTTTGCGGATCTGCAGCACGACCGCGGACTTGCCGCCGACAGTCGCCGCCGACTCGATCTCGGCCATGCTGTCTTCAATGTGGCCGACGTCGCGAATGCGAATGGGGGTGCCATTGACGTTCGCAATCGGAATCGCGCCGAAATCCGCCGGCGAACCGACGCGGCCATACGTGCGCAGCGTCAGATCGCGCAAGCCCTGCTCGACCTTACCGCCGGGAATCTGAATGTTCTGGGCCTGTAATGCGGCCACGACCTGCGCGGCCGTGAGCCCCTGCCCCGCCAGCTTCGCATTGTCGACGACGACATTGATCTGACGGGGACGGGCGCCAATGACGAGCACCTGACCGACGCCGGAAACGGTTTCGAGGCGGCGGCGGAGCGTCTTGTCGACGTACTCGGAAATGTCGCGCTGCGAACCGGGTCCGGAGGCGGCAATGGTCACGACCGGAATCGCGCCGGGATCGAAGTTCTGGACAATGGGAGGATCGGCGTCTTTCGGCAGGTCGCCGAGGATGGACGAGATCTTGTCGCGCACTTCCTGGGTGGCGACGTCGCGATTCTTTTCGAGATCGAAACTGATCATGACCACCGACACGTTCTCCGATGAGAACGACGTCAGTTCTTCGATGCCGCTGATCGTATTGACCGACTCTTCGATCTTGTCGGTGATTTCGGTCTCGATCTCTTCCGGCGCCGCGCCGGGGAGCACGGTCGTCACGATTACGAACGGAAATTCGACGTTGGGAAAACGATCGACGCCGAGCTTGAAGTACGAGAACGCGCCGATGACGACGAGCGCAAGAATGATGACGGTCGCGAATACCGGCCGCTTGACGCAGATTTCTGCGAGTTTTTGCATGGTTTCTCCGAAACGGACTACAGCCGGCTAATCGAGCTTCGTTTCCACACGCGCGAACAAACCGGGACGCAAACGGCCATCGCGATTGGCAAATTCAGCCTCGGCAAACAACGTACGGGTCTTCGGGTCAATGACTCCGCCGACCGTCTTCACTGTGCCTTCGAACGTCTCACTGGGATAGGCGTCGACGCGCGCGGTGACCCGATCGCCGGCGTTGATGCGGCTCAGATAACGCTCCGGCACCTGGAAGCGCAGACGCAGCGGCGACAATTGAACGACCACAAAGGCAACGCCGCCGTCGGCGAGACGCGCACCGACTTCCGTCCGCTTCTCGGCCACAATGCCGTCGACCGGCGAGCGCAGCGTCGAGTCGCCAATCTGCTGGCGCAGCAGTGCCGCCTGCGCGGTCGCACCTGCCAGAGCCGCATTGGCCTGGTCGTACATGGCCTGGGAGCGGTCGAACGTCGCCTTCGGAATCGAGTCCTTGGCGGTCAGTCCGCGTTTACGCTCCAGATCGCGCGCCGCCTCGTCCCGCGCCGCTCTCGCGCGCGCCACCTCGGATTCGGCCGCCTGCAGACTGAGGCGCGCGTAATCGGATTCGAGTTGCAGCACCGGCTGTCCGCGGTGCACGCGCGTGCCTTCGTCGACATACATTTTCGCGACGCGGCCCGGCACTTTGGGCGAGAGCTCGGACCGGACTGGCGAAACGAATTCGCCTGTGGCGGTCAATAAGTTCGGATTGACCGAATCGCTGGCAGCCGACGTCGTTGCAGTCGTCGTTTCATTGGCGGCGGCAATCTGCTGGACGTCGGAAGGCAGCGGCGGCGCCACAGTCGTCGTCGTGGCTGCCGACGCGGTGGCCGGCTCTGCGTTCGATTCATCGCCCGAGCAGGCAGCAAGACTGCCCAGTGCCAGGGCCATGGTGAGGATGAGGAGGGGGCGCTTCGTCATTTCGTCACTCCAGTCGAGGAATCGACATTGTTCGTATTCGGAGCATCGGCGGGCGAGCTCACTCCAACGGATTCTTTGATGGCGCCGGCCGCATACCACACGCGCAATTCGGCGAGGTCGCGATTGAGCGTCTCTTCGGCCACGGCGCGCCGCGCGTCAGCAAGCGAGGTTTCGGAGGTGGCGACGTCGAGCGAAGTCGCCTCCTGTGCGCGATAGAGGTCGAATGCCTGCTCGTATTCAGCTTCGGCGGCCTGCAATTGTTCCTTGGCGAGCTGCAGTCCGGTCTCGGCAGAACGGAGGTCCGCCAATGCGCGGCGCACGTCTTCGCGCGCGGTCAGCCTCGCCTCGCTCAATGAGCTCTGCGCCTGCCGTTCACGGCTTTTCGCACCGGCGACACGGGCGAGCACTTCGCCCGACTGAAAGATCGGGACATTGAAGCGAATCGCGCCATAAGAATAGGAGTCGGCCGGAAAGGGGGTTTTCTGCTGAATCCAGCCGCCGTCGAACTGCACGGTCGGCAGCCAGAAGCCGCGCTGTTTCTGAATCTCGAGCGCCGCAATGCGGACGTTGTTTTCCGCAATGTCGACGTCCGCACGCGCATTGGTCGCGCGGCGAATCAGTTCTTCTTCAGCCGGAAGCGCCGGCATTGCGTGATCGGGCGCGACCACTTCAATGGTGCCGTCGAGATCGAGATCGGTGCGCAATTGGGCAGCCGCATGTTCGCGCTGCTGATTGGCGACCGCGAGCAATCGCTGTGCGGCTTTCATTGCAGTCTCGGCGCGGAAGATGTCGACCTTCGTCACCTCGCCGGCTTCATAGAACGCCTGCGCCTGTTTGAGGCGGCGCTCGGCGACGGAGATGTTCAATCGCTCCACCGCCACACGGCGGTCGGCATTGACCACGGCCATGTAATTCGACGCAACGCGCAGCAGCGTTCCTTCTTCGGCCGCGCGCGTGCCGTAGCGCGCATTTTCGACGCCGATCTTCGCCTGTGAATACGCGCGCAATTCGCGCCGTCCGGCGAAAATGGGCTGGGAAATGGTCAGGCGGTAGGCCCAATCATTGCGCGGCAGAATAGTGACGCCTTCGTCGCCTTCACCGCCGAAGCTCTGCTGGATGCTGTTGCGGGTGAGGTCGCCGGTCAATGCAATGCGCGGCATGACCGCGGACAATAAAAGACTGCGGCTCGCCTCGGAAGCCGCGATTTCTTCGCGCGCGCGCTCGACGCCATTGTTCACCTCGAGCGCGCGGCGCAAGGCGCCATCGAACGTCAATCGCGTCTGTGCGCTCACTGTCGCTGCACAGAACATCAGAAATACAACTACTGTGCTTCGTTTCAACGTCAACTCCGTTTCCGAATGCCGTCCAGCACGAGGCCTGTAATGAGGTCGACATCATCGTCACCTTGCGGCGTTTCCTCATTGAGGTGCTCGAGAATGACGGCCGTACTGCCTTCAATGATGAAAAGGGCGAGTTTCAATGCGTTCATGCGGCGGATTTCGCCGCGATCCATTGCTTCGTTCAATGCGGCCGCGAATCGCTCGGCACGAGCGCGGTACTGCGGCGCGCAATGCTGCTGCTGACTGCGCTGCCGCGCCGCCGGACCTTCGGGCATGCGCAGCGAGAGATAAAGACGGAAGAATTCACGATTATCGCCGAAGAAGCGGAGGTGCGCCTCCATGATCGAGCGGATCTTTTCGTCGATCGGGATCTCCTGCTCAATGGCCGTGTCGATCTCGGCCATGAGCCGGGTCATCGCGCTCTCGAAGGTCTTCTCGACGAGTTCGTCACGGTCGCGGAAGTAGAGGTAGATGGTCCCCTTCGCCACACCGGCCTCGTCCGCGATCTCCTGCATCGTGGCCGCGGCCATCCCTTTGCGGCTGATGACCCGCATGGTGGCGTCCTGGATGGTCTGGATGCGGAACTCCTGGACGACTTCTTCCTTCGACTTGAGGGTAGGCATGAGGGGGTGGCTTCGGCTCTTCAATTCAGTTCGCTGAACGTACGGTCAGTCGAGGAGAATTTCAAGTCATTCTACGGACGAAGAGGTCAGTTGTTGCAGGCTGTTGACCAGTTGCCTGTGGCCTGTTGCCGCTTCGCCTCGCGCCTGACTTACGCGCGGGATCGCCCCTCACCCGGCGCTACGCGCCACCCTCTCGCCGCGAGCGGGGCGAGGGGAAACGAGGCAGGCAGGCCTTCTCCCCGCGTGCGGGCAGAAGGTGCCCGATGACGGCGGAGCGGCAACTGCCGACTGGCAACAGGTCAACGCCCCATTCGGCAACCCGCAACAGGTCATCTCGATAGAATGCCGGCTTCACCTCATGCTGCAACCCGGCTCCCGGCTCGGTCGGTACGAGATCCGCGCGCGCATTGGCGTTGGCGGGATGGGAGAGGTTTACCTCGCGCATGACGGTCAGTTGCAGCGGCCGGTTGCGCTGAAGGTGCTCGCGGCTAACGTGCGCGACGACGCCGAGTTGCGCAGCCGCCTCGAATACGAGGCGCGGGCGGCGTCGGCGCTCAATCATCCGAACATCCTCACCGTCTATGACGTCGGGCATGAAGGCGACGAGCACTTCATCGCAACGGAGTTCGTCGATGGCGTCACGCTGCGGCAGCGGATGGTGCGCGCCGAGCCGACGATCGCCGAGGTTCTGGAGGTTGGGGTGCAGCTGGCGTCGGCGCTGGCGGCGGCGGAAGAAGCGGGGCTCGTGCATCGCGACGTCAAGCCGGACAACATCATGCTGCGCCGCGACGGTTACCTGAAACTGCTCGACTTCGGGCTCGCCCGCACGCGCGTCACGACGAATGCAGATCAGCGAAAAACCGATCCGTTCATCGTGCGCGGCACCGTCTTTTACATGTCGCCCGAGCAGTTGCGCGGGCGGCCGCTCGATACACGCAGCGACATCTGGAGCACGGGCGCGGTGCTGTACGAGATGCTCACCGGACGCCTGCCGTTCGAAGGTGCGAGCTCGTCGGACATCGCGGCGAGCATTCTTCGCAACGATCCGCCGCCGCTCGTGCGCGCGAGCGGTCCGATTCCCTCGCGCCTCATTGCGATCGTGCAGCTCGCGCTTTCGAAAGACCGCGCGAAACGGCAGCAATCGGCGCGCGAGCTGCTCGAACAACTGCAAAGCGTGCAGGCCGGGCTCGCGCGCGGGGAAATCGCCGGCGCACCGTCCGCGGTCGCGTTGATCGCAACGACCGAGCGCGTGCACGTCGACGTCATCCCGCCCACGAATCTGCCGCAACGCCTCACCGCGATCGTCGGCCGCGACGCGGAACGCGACGACGTCGTTGCGCTGCTGCGCCGCGAAGAAGTGCGTATGGTGACGCTCACTGGTCCGGGCGGCACGGGCAAGACGCGGCTCAGTCTCGCCGCGGGCGCGCAGCTGTTGCCGGAATTCGAAGACGGCGTGTGGTGGGTTTCGCTCGCCTCGATCCGCGAGCCCAATCTCGTCGTCTCCGAGATCGCCTCGATCCTCGGCATCGTCGAAGGAGGCGTGCCGCTCGTCGATGCACTGCGCAATGCGATCCGCGACAAAGAGCTGCTGCTCGTGCTCGACAACTTCGAGCAGGTGCTCGATGCCGCGCCGCTGCTCGCCGAGATCATCGCCGCGGCGCCGCGCGTGAAGGCGCTCGTCACGAGCCGCTCGCCGCTGCGCATTTCGGGCGAGCGCGAATACGCGGTGCCGCCGCTCACCACTCCCCCGCTCGACCTGCCGCTCGCGCCGGAAGCCTTTCGCGCATACGCCTCGGTGGCGCTGTTCGTCGAACGTGCATCCGCGGCGCGCAGCGATTTCGCGCTGACCGCGGAGAATGCGCGTGCGATCGCGGAATTGTGCGTGCGTCTCGACGGCCTCCCGCTCGCGATCGAGCTCGCAGCGGCACGGGTGAAAGTGCTGCCGCCGCAGGCCATGCTCGCGCGCTCGGACAATCGACTGAAGCTGCTCAGCGGCGGCTCGCGCGATCTCCCCGAGCGGCAGCAGACGATGCGCGCGGCGCTGTCGTGGGGCTACAACCTGCTCGAACCGGACGAGCAGCAGTTGTTCGCGACGCTGTCGGTGTTTCGCGGAGGCTTCTCGCTCGAAGCAGCGGAGCGGCTCGTCGCCGCGGACGTCGACGTGCTTGACGGCATTGCCTCGCTCATCGACAAAGCGTTCGTGCGCCGCGATGCGATTTCGCGCGATGACGCGCCGCGCTTCACGTTGCTCGAAACGATTCGCGAGTACGGCCTCGAATGTCTGCGCGAACAAGGCCGCGACGCGGAAGTGAAGCGCGCGCACGCGACGCTGATGGCGGCGATGGCGGAAGAGAACGAGCTCGACGTCGATGCGCTCGTGATCGACGGCGACAACTTCCGCACGGCGATCGAGTGGGCGGTGCAGGCGCATGACGCGGAGCTCGCGCTGCGGCTCGGCGCCGCGCTCTGGTGGTCGTGGTACGTGCGCGGCCATTACGCAGTGGGGCGGCGTGTGCTGGAGTCGATCCTCGCGGTGGCGGGTGGCGAGCAGGTCGCGGTGCGCGCGAAAGCGCAGACCGGCGCGGGCGCGATGGCGTTTCTGCAATGCGATTACGACCGCGCCATTGCGCTGCTCGACTCGAGCATCGCGCTCGCGCGCAGGCAGGGCGATCCGATGAGTCTCGCGCGCTCGCTGCAGTTCCGCGGCTCGATCGCGCGCGAGCGCGGCGCGTACGAGCATGCGATTGATCTGCATCTGCTCTCGCGCACGATCTGGCTCGAGCTCGAGGATGCGGCGAACGCGGGCCGGTCACTCAATTACGTCGCGTTCGCCGCTTGGCTGCGTTGCGATTTCGCTCGCACGCGCGAACTTTGCGAGGAGACGCTGCAACTGTTTCGCGCGCGGCGCGACACGGAAGGAGTGTCATGGTCGCTCCTCAATCTTGCTGCGGCGGCGTTCTATGTGGACGCGCTGGATGAGGCGGAGGAGCGGCTCGATGAGTGTCTGTCGTGGTCGCGCGCGGGCGGGTTCAGGGAAGGCATCGCGTGGGCGCTGAATCTTCACGGCTGTGTGTTGCGCGCGCGCGGCGACGTACATCGCGCGGAGATGCTGCTGCAGGATTCGCTGCGTCTGCATTGGGAGCTCGGCGATCGCTGGCGCACGGCCAGCGTCCTCGAGGCCATCGGAGGGCTGCGCCGCGACCCGCGCCTCCTCGGCGCCGCGGCCGCGTTGCGCGAGACGCTCGGCACGCCCGTGCCTGATGCGGAGCGCACGCAGTACGATGCTGATGTCGCCGCGACCGGTCTCGCAAAGTGTGCGCTGGCCGAGGCGGTGGAGATTGCGAGCTGATGAACATTCTGGTGTTCGAATCGCGCAAGCGCGCGGATGCGGAACGCGCCTCGACGCTGCTGCGCGAGGCGTGGATTCCGCACGCATGGAGCCGCCGCGTCGGCGGCGTGGAAGTGGAGATGACGCACGACGCGGAGGACATGCCGGCGCTGTGGTGGCTGCTCCGCGTGCCGCAGGACCGCGTCGAACAGGCTCGCGACGTACTCGCGCCGCTGGTGCAGGAGACGAAGAGTCAGCCGCGTTCGTCGTGGCCAGGGATGCTGTATTTCGTGTTGTTGTTCGCGATGATCGCAACGATGGCGGTGCGGAGTTGCGGTTAGCGCGCCTGCGGATGGATGGGAGTCGCGTTGTCGGGAGGGGCGCGTGACGCGCATCGTGTCATCCTGAGCCGCGAAGACGGCGAAGGACCTTCCCTTGCGCAACGGAGAAGGTCCTTCGCTTCGCTCAGGATGACACCTTTGCAAGCGTGTCATTGCGCGCGGCGGATCTCCTCCAGCACCGGCTTGTTCCTCAACAACGGCTGCATATCCTCGACCGGAAACTTCTCCGGATACAAGCGCATCAGCGCTTTGGCGATCTCTAAGCCGAGGGTGACGGAGCGGAGGGCGCGGCGGTCGGTGATGCGGATGGTCACGCCGCCGCATGCTTCGTTTTTGTGCGTGCTGGCGGTGGGAGTGAAACGGACGGGCGTCAGTTGTACGCCGGGGACGTGCACTGCGGCGGCGAGGCGCTCGCCGTCGATGTAAGGCGCGCCGAGGATTTCGAAAGGCGTTGCGGTTCCGCGGCCGACGGAGAGCGCGCGTTCGAGAAGGCCGATGCCGGGATACAAAGCGGCGGCGTTGAGCGAGCGCATGTTCGGAGAGGTATTCACCCACGGCAGTCCCGCTTCGTCCTGCCACTGCTCGCGCTTCCATCCCTGCACCGGAATCACCGTCAGATTCACGTCGATCGGGCGCTCGTCGCGGAACTGCTGCGCGAGCTCGCCCACCGTCTTGCCGTGACGAATCGGCAGCGGATGCCACGCCACGAAATCGGTTTTGCCTTCGAGCATCGGACCTTCCACCACATCGCCACCGATCGGGTTCACCCGATCGAGCACAATGAACCGAATCTTCGCCTCGGCCGCCGCTTCCATCGCCAGCCCCATCGTCGAGATGTACGTGTAGAAGCGCGTGCCGATGTCCTGCACGTCGAAGACGAGCGCGTCGAGATTCGCGAGCTGCGCGGCCGACGGCTTGCGGCGTTCGCCGTAGAGACTGAACACCGGGATGCCGCGGTATTGGTCGTCGGCAATGTTCTCGTCGGCGGTGCCGCGCAGTCCGTGCTCGGGCGTGAAGATCGCGGCCAGCGTCACGCCGGGTGCGCTGCGCAACAAGTCGACGGTCGGATTTCCGGTGCGATCGATGCCGGTCTGATTCGTGATCAGGCCGATGCGCAATCCGCGCAGCTGTTCGTAGTTGTGCGCGGCGAGGACGTCGATTCCGTTCTGCGCGTCGCCGCCGCCGATGACGAGACCGACGCGGCGCGGCTGGGGCGTGAAGTGCACATCCGCGAGCGACTCCGCGACGAGATTGCCGAGCCGGCGCTGGAGCGCGACGACGCTCCCTTTGCCGTCGGGGTGCACGCGATTCGAGAGAAACAGATAGAACGTGTGCGACGACGGATCGATCCAGAGGAAACCGCCGGTCCATCCGGTGTGACCGAATGAGCCGAGCGGAAAAAGATCGCCGCGCGGCTTGCTGTACGCGGAGTCGATGTCGAAGCCGCCCGCGCGCTGGATCGCCACCTCGGCCGGCGTCGTCACCTCCGTCATCGCGCGCGGAAAGAAGCCGCCGCGCAGAATCGCGCGCGAAAACTTCGCGAGATCGGCGGCGGTCGTGAACATCCCCGCGTGTCCGGCCACGCCGCCCATGCGCCGCGACGTCGGGTCGTGCACCACGCCGCGCAAGCCGTTTTCGGTCGGCGCGATGCGGGTGTTTTTCTTCGGCAGGAACGTCGTGTCGTGCATGCCGAGCGGTGCGAACACATTCGCCTTTGCGAATGCGTCGAGAGGCTGACCGGAGACGCGACGAACGATCTCGCCGAGGAGGATGTAGTTGATGTCGGAGTAGCGGAAAATCGCCCCGGGGCGATTGCGCGGCGTCTCCGCGAGCGCGCGCCGCACGCCTTCGCCGTAGCCGCTCCAGTCGCTCGACAGATCGAGGCCGGGACGCAATCCGGAGGTGTGCGTGAGCAGATGGCGAATCGTCACCGCGTCATCGGTGAACTCCGGAAGAATCGTGCGCACGCGCTGATCGAGCTGCAGTTTGCCTCGCTCGATGAGCAGCCAGATCGAGGGCGACGTGGCGACGACTTTGGTCAGCGATGCGGCGTCGAAGATCGTGTCGGTGGTCATCCGCTCGACC
>JALYOB010000750.1 GCA_030857085.1 Acidobacteriota bacterium
GTACACGTCGTCACCGTGAACGACTATCTCGCCCGCCGCGACTCCGAGTGGATGGGCCGCCTCTACAAGTTCCTCGGACTCACCGTCGGCGTCATCCAGAACCCGCACGGCGACCGCGAACGCCAGCAGGCGTATCGCTGCGACGTCACCTACGGCACCAACAACGAGTTCGGCTTCGACTATCTCCGCGACAACATGAAGTTCGATCTCGAGGCGATGGTGCAGCGCGATCCGGTCTTCGCAATCGTCGACGAGGTCGACTCGATCCTCATCGACGAAGCGCGTACGCCGCTCATCATCAGCGGCCCCTCGGAAGAATCGACCGAAAAGTACTACGCCGCCGCGCGCATCGTGCCCCGCCTCGTTCCGGAGAAGGACTATCAGGTCGACGAAAAGCAGCACACCGCCGTCCTCACTGAAGAAGGCGTGCTGCACGCGGAGAAGCTGCTCGGCGGGATCGAGCTGTACGACCCCGCGAACATCGACACGCTGCACGCGATCACCCAGGCCGTACGCGCGGCGTCGCTCTACAAGAAAGACGTCGAGTACGTCGTCAATGACGGCGAAGTGATCATCGTCGACGAGTTCACCGGCCGCCTCATGCCCGGCCGCCGCTGGTCGGATGGTCTGCATCAGGCCGTCGAGGCGAAGGAAGGCGTACGCATCGAGAGCGAGAACCAGACCCTCGCCACGATCACGTTCCAGAACCTCTTCCGGATGTACGAGAAGCTCGCCGGTATGACAGGCACCGCCGACACGGAAGCGGCGGAGTTCGACAAGATCTACAAGCTCGAAGTGGTCGTCATCCCGCCGAACCGCATCATGCAGCGCCGCGATCAGCCCGACCTCGTCTACCGCACCGAGCGCGAGAAATTCGAAGCGATCGTGCAGGAGATCAAGGAGAAGCAGAAGACCGGACAACCTTCGCTGGTCGGCACGATCTCCATCGAAAAGTCGGAAGCGCTCGCCGCTGCGCTCAAGCGCAACGGCGTTCCGCACGTCGTGCTCAACGCGAAGTATCACGAGCGCGAAGCGGAGATCGTCGCCCAGGCCGGGCGCAAAGGTGCGGTCACGATCGCGACCAACATGGCCGGCCGCGGTACGGACATTCTGTTGGGCGGCAATCCGGAGTTCCTCGCCGCGCAGAAGACGCGCGAAGTCGAAGATGCCGCACAGCGCAAGAAGATCGAGGAAGAGATTCAGGAGCAGTGGCGCCGCGATCACGATGAAGTCGTGAACCTCGGCGGCCTGCACATCGTCGGCACCGAGCGTCACGAGTCGCGCCGCATCGACAATCAGCTGCGCGGACGTTCGGGACGTCAGGGCGATCCCGGTTCGTCGCGCTTTTATCTCTCCCTCGAAGATGACCTCATGCGCATCTTCGGCGGCGATCGCATCATGGGTCTCATGGAGCGCCTCGGCATGGAGGAAGGCGTTCCGATCGAGCACGGCATGGTCACGCGTGCGATCGAGCGCGCGCAGAAGCAGGTCGAAGGACGCAACTTCGAGGCGCGCAAGCACCTGCTCGAATACGACGACGTGATGAACAAGCAGCGTGAGTCGATCTACACGCTGCGCCGCTCGATTCTCGAAGGACGCGAGGGGAAGGAGTACATCCTCAATGCAGCCGAGGAGATCGTCGATTTCCTGATCGACCAGCACTATCCGGAGGATGCGCGCGAGAACCCGGACGAGGCCGAGCTCAACGCGGAGCTGTACGACTATTTTGGTTTCGACCTCAAGGCCGCCGGCGTCGATCTCGACAGCGACCGCCGCGACGAGGTGAGATACAAGATCGTCGAGTCGGTCAACAAACACTACGACGAGAAGGAATCGATGATCGGCGCGGACAACATGCGCCTCAATGAGAAGTACCTCCTGCTGCAGGTCATCGATCAGCAGTGGAAGGATCACCTTCTCAACATCGACCACCTCAAGGAAGGCATCGGCCTGCGCGGCTACGGCCAGCGCGATCCGCTGGTCGAGTACAAGCGCGAGTCGTTCGACCTGTTCCAGTCGATGATGGAGCGCATCCAGGATCGCGTCGTGAAGATCCTCTGGAAGATCGAGCTCGCGGGCGGTTCGCGCGAGGAAGAGCGCCAGGAAGCGCAGCGCGTGCAGCGTGCGCTGCCGCCCCAGCCGCCGCGCCAGCAGATGACGTTCTCCGGCCCGAAGGAAGCCGCCGGACCGCAGAAGCGCACGCAGGCAAAGATCGGCCGCAACGATCCCTGCCCGTGCGGCTCGGGCAAAAAGTACAAAAAGTGCCACGGCACCGACGCGGCGTAACTGTTTCCCCTCATCCGCCCTTCGGGCACCTTCTCCCCGCTGCGGCGGGGAGAAGGGCT
>JALYOB010000304.1 GCA_030857085.1 Acidobacteriota bacterium
AGCCGGCCCTTCGTTTGTGGTGGAGCGCCTTCGGCGTGTTCTCCGTTCTCCGTTGTCCGTCCGAAGCACCGCACCCTCAACGGACAACGGAGAACGGACAACCGCTAACCGATTACCCTTCCCCCATGAAAGTCGGCGCGCTCTGCGCGGCACTCGTCGCCGCGATCTTTCTCGCATGGCCGGACTTTTTCGGCGGCGAGTGGTGGCTCTTCGATTTCTACTCGCGCCATCTCGCCGCGTCGCGTCCCGCCGATTCCCGCATCGTGCTCGTCACCGTCGATGACGGCTCGATTCGCACGCTCGCCGAGTTTTACGGCCGGCCGCCCTACTCGCGCGAGGTCTGGGCGCTCGTCGTCGAGGAACTGAAACGCGACGGCGCACGCGTCATCGCGTTCGATCTGCTGTTCTCCGAAGAAAACTCCAACGCGCCCGAAGGCGATCGCGCGTTCGCCCGATCACTCGAAGGCGCGCCCGTCATCCTCGGCGCACATCCGAGCGCGAAGCCGCATCCGATGTTTCGCGCCGCCGGCGCCGGCTCGATCGAGCTGCGCCGCGAAACGACGAACGTGCACTTTTACCGGCTCGCCGAAAAGAATCTGCCGAGCCTCGCACTCGCTGCCGCCCGCCGCATCCGGCCAAACATCGATGCGCCGGTCAACGAAGACGGCGATTTCCTCCTCCGCTGGAACGGCGCGAAGAAGAAACCGAATGACCTCAGCTACGCTCACGTCGATCTCCACAAAGTCATCCTCGCCGCGCTCGCGCGGCAGGACAACTCCATCGACGCGAACACGCTCGCGCAGTTCGCGCAGCAGTTCCGCGGAAAAATCGTCGTGATCGGCTACATCGCCGCAGGCCTGGTCGATCTCCGCGCGAATCCGCTCTCCCCCGTCGCTCCGGGGATGGAGCTGCACGCAAACGCGATCGACAATCTCATCAACTCCGACTTCAACCGCGTTCCGAACAAGTGGCTCCTGGCGCCACTGCTCCTCCTCCTCGGCAGCGCATTCGGCGCCGGCATCGGCCGCACACGCTCGCAGCTCGTCTCCGGAATCGCGGCCACACTCGCCATCGCAGCCACCGTCGCCATCGGCTACGCCGCGCTCGTGGCCGGATACGCGTTGCCCGCATTCACCGCCTGCATCGCCCTCGCACTGACGTACATCGTCATCACGGTCGTGAAGTTCGTAGCCGAGCAGCAGCAGACCGCGTTGCTCAAAATGACGTTCGGCCGCTACGTCTCCCCGCAGATCCTCGACCACATCCTCGATCACCCGGAAAAAGTGCAGTTAGGCGGCGAACGCCGCGACCTCACCATCCTCTTCTCCGACATCCGCGGCTTCACCTCCATCTCCGAGGCGTCGGAGCCGGAGGAGGTGGTCGACATGCTCAACGAATATCTGACGAAGATGGTCGACATCCTCCTTGCCCACGGCGGCACGCTCGACAAATTCATCGGGGACGCGGTGATGGGATTCTGGAACGCGCCCGCGGCCGATCCCGACCACGCCCGCCACGCCGTCGCATGCGCGGTCGAGATGATCGACGCGACCGCGCAACTGCGCGAGCGTTGGGAACGCGAAGGCAAAGCCGCCATTCGCATCGGCATCGGCGTCAACACCGGCGAGGCGGTGGCCGGCAACATCGGCTCCGAACGCGTCTTCGGCTACACCGTCATCGGCGACGCGGTGAACCTCGCCTCCCGTCTCGAAAGCAAAAACAAAGACTACGGAACCGAGATCATCGTCAGCGAATCGACGCTCGCGAGAATGGGCGACGGATTCACCACGGTTTACCTCGACGAAGTGAAGGTCAAAGGCAAAGAGAGAGCGGTGAAGATCTACGAGGTCAAAGGACAGACATGAAACGCATCCTCGCAGTACTGACAGTTGCGGTGGCGACGGCGGCCATCGCGGCGCCGCCGCTGTTCAAAACGCCGACCGAATCGAAGTGGAACGTGACGAAAGGCGGCAGCACCGCCGGCACGATCACGCTGCTCACGGCGGCGAACGGCACCCGCGCGGAATGGCGCGCCTCCGCCAAGTCGCCGGTCATCATCTTCCTCGGCAGCAATGACAAGGTGTGGGTGCGCGAGTCGGGCGGCGACGTCGAGCTCGCGTCGTACAAAGGCGGCATCGAGTCGTCGATCGTTCCCGCGCTTCTCTTCACCGACGCGAAAGCAAAATACACGCGCGACGACAAAGGTCCGTCGCAGATCGAAGTGAACGGCTACGTCGCCAAACGCACTTCGTTCGCCACCAGCAAAGCCGACGCATCGAACTTCGTCGTCCGCCCGAAGAAAGGCGCAGCCTCCCGGCTCGCACGCCTCTCCGGCGATCTCCTCGGCCCCTCCAATTCCACCGTCTCCGCAACCGCAGGCGGCCGCGGCGTCGGAACCAAAGGACTCAAGCTCGCGGATGGCGGCGACTACGCCGCCGTCGAGGCGCTCGAAAATCGCGACGCCGGTTGGGCGGAGAAGATGAGCGACGCGCTTGCCGAGTTCCAGAAGGACGGCAAAGTCGGCAAAGGACGGGAGGAGTGATGCGCAGACTGATGATCCTCGCCACGCTGCTCTCGTGCGTCAGCGCACACGCGCAGCTCGGCGGCATTCTCGACAAGATCCAGAAGAACAAAGACAAGATCGGCAAAGGTGCGAAGGTCGCGCAGGCGGCCACGCACGAGTTCACCGAAGCGGAAGAAGCGGACATCGGCCGCGTCGTTGCGGCGCGCGTGCTGAAAACCTATCCGCTGGCGAAGAACGACAAACTGCAGCAATACGTGACCCTGGTCGGCAACACGGTCGCGGCGTACAGCGCGCGGCCGACGCTCGAGTGGCATTTCGGCGTGCTGCAGACGGACGTCGTGAACGCGTTCTCATGTCCCGGCGGATTCGTCTTCATCACCACCGGCGCGCTTGCACAGATCCATTCGGAAGCGGAGCTCGCGGCGGTGCTCGGACATGAGATCGCGCACGCGACGCAGAAGCACATCCTCAAGGAAGTGAAGCGGGCGAACACGATCTCCGCCACCACGGACTTTGCGAAAACCACCGCCTCGGGCTCGTTCCTCAACGACTCCCTCGGCGAAAAGATCGGCAACCTCGCGTACGAGAAGCTCTTCACGACAGGCCTCAGCCGCCGCGATGAAGAGGAAGCGGACAAGATCGGCGTGCAGCTCGCGGCCGATGCCGGCTATCGCGCCGCGGAGTTCGTGAACTTCCTCGATGCGCTTTCCGCGCTCGAAGGAAAGGCGCAGATGAAGGTGCTGACCGCGACCCATCCCTCTCCGGCCGATCGCAAAAAGTACGTGCAGCCGCTCGCCGGCAATGCGAACGGCGAGGTGCTCGCCGAGCGCTGGGCCGCGTGGACGCAACCGTCGAAGAAATGATGCGTAAGTAACAGCATGCGCAAACTGGTTTTTGCAGCGGTTCTCTTCGCGGCGTCGGCAGCGTCGGCCGCCGACGTCGAACATGCGTTTCAGTCGGTGGCGCCGCGCGGCAGCGTGCAGCGGGTGATCATCGAGATTCCGGCGGCGGACTTTACGATCCGCAACGGCCGTCCCGATCAGCTCGGACTCTCCGGCATCGCCTCGCGCGACTACGACTCGGCGCGCGAACGCGTGTGGGCGCAGAAGGTGGTGAACGACACGTCGGTCGAGTTCATCGTGAACGGCGGCATCGCACGTGTGCGCCGCAGGTTCGGCCCGCACGCACAGAGCTTCCGCGCGCAGAAGTTCACCGGACTCGATCTGCGGCTCGAGCTCCCCGCGGGCATCGACGTGGAGTTCGACACGACCGCCGGTGACGTCGACGTGGCCGGTTCCTTCGGCGATCTGAACATCGACCTCCGCGCCGGCGACATCGACGTGCGCGTGCCCCGCGCCTCGGTCCGCGAGCTCAACGCCTCCTGCCGCATCGGCGAAGTCCGCACCAACCTCGGCCACGAGATCGTGGAGCGCGAAGGCCTCTTCCCCGGCAAAACGCACTGGTTCAATGCGAACGGCAAGGCGCATGTGAATGTGCACGCGACGGTGGGCGATGTGGATGTGACGTTGACGCAGTAGGGGCTTCTTTCTCGTTGTTGTTGCGCGGCCCCTCATCCGCCCTTCGGGCACCTTCTCCCCGCCCTCGCGGGGAGAAGGGCTACGAGAGGTGTTGCCCCTCGCCCCGCTTGCGGGGAGAGGGTGGCGCGCAGCGCCAGGTGAGGGGCTCATGCGGCCACGAACGCCTCCGCCTCTTCCTTCGTCTTCACCTCTCCCCGGATCTGCGCTTCGAGCAGCGCGCGTTTGATCGCCCCGAGCTCTTTTCCCGGTTTTACGTTCGCGAGCTGCGCGATCTCTTCGCCCGTCAACAGCGGGCGAATTGAAAAGTCGGGAAAGTC
Source organism: Acidobacteriota bacterium (assembly GCA_030857085.1). Taxonomy (GTDB): domain Bacteria; phylum Acidobacteriota; class Thermoanaerobaculia; order Gp7-AA8; family Gp7-AA8; genus QHVT01. The sequence continues at coordinate 4,380 of JALYOB010000304.1, forward strand.
GAGCGCGTCGTCGCGTCCGTGCGCGCGCAGCAACGGCGGCAATCGCCGGGCGATCTCTTCGCCCGCGTCATAGAGGGCGACGCGATCGTGCTGCGCGACGAGGCGTTGCAGCGTCAGCACATCGCGCAGGAGTGACGTGCTCCATCGCCAGCGTTCGGCGTAGGCGCGCGGATCGTCGACGAGCAATGCGAGCGATCCCGCGAGCGACACATCATCGGCATGCACGTCGCGTTGAACGAGACCGAGGGGCGCGTCGAGAGCGGCTTCGTGCAGGAGGCCGATGGCGCGGCGGAGGGCGTTCGACGAGAAGATCACCGACAGCTCGGACGTCACCCGTTCGGGCGCGACATCGGCGATGCGCGCAGCGCGTGTGCGAATCGCGTCCATCGTTGCCGGCTCGATCGTGAAACCGTACTTCACCGCCATGCGCACACCTTTCAGCGTACGCAGCGGATCGTCGTCGAAGTTCGCCGGATCGACCATGCGCACCGTGCGCGCGGCGAGATCGCGCTGACCGCCGTGCGGATCGAGGAGCGTGCCGTTCTCGAGATCGACCGCCATCGCGTTCACGGTGAAGTCGCGGCGGGCGAGATCGACATCGAGCCGGTCGCCGAGGAGGGCGGCGAAGTCGTAAACATGTTGACCGTCGACGACGCGGTAGGCGCTGAGATGCTCCTCGTCGCCGAGGCGGATGACGCGGGGGCGAATCTTCCGGGCGGCGGCGAGTGGATCGATGCAGGCCACGTCGACGTCCGCAGGCTCGCGGCCGAGGAGGAGATCGCGGATGGCGCCGCCGACGACGTACGTGCCGGGACCGAGGCGGGAGAGCTTCGGGAAACGGCGCGTCAGTTCGTCACGCCACTGCATTGCGCAGCACGCCGAGATTCTCGATCTCCACTTCGGACGTATCGCCCGCTTCGAGCGAGCCGACGCCGGCGGGAGTGCCGGTGAGAATCACGTCGCCGGCGACGAGGGTCATGATGGAGGTGATGAACTCCAGCAGAAACGCGGGAGGGAAGATCATCTGCGACGTCCGTCCATCCTGCCGCACTTGCCCGTTCACCCGCGCGACGATGCGCAGGTCGGAGGGATCGACATCGGTGTCGATGTACGGCCCGATCGGGCAGAAGGTGTCAAAGCTTTTGCCGCGCGTGAACTGCACGTCTTTGCGCTGGAGGTCGCGCGCGGTGACGTCGTTGGCGCAGGCGAAGCCGCGCACGAAATCGCGCCAGTTCGCCGCCTTCACGTTCTTCGCCTCACGGCCGATGACGATCGCGAGCTCCGCTTCGTGGTGCACGAGCTGCGACTGCGGCGGGCGGACGATCGTCCCTTCCGGCGCGAGGAGTGCGCTCGGCGGCTTGAGAAAGAGGATCGGTTCGGTCGGCGCCTCGTTGCCGAGCTCTTTCGCGTGATCGGCGTAGTTGCGGCCGACGCAGACGATTTTGCTCGGGACGACGGGCGGGAGGAGGGTCGCGCCGGAGGGCAGTTCGTTGGATTCCGCGATGCGGCCGTTATGGAGGAAGCGGTAG
>JALYOB010000751.1 GCA_030857085.1 Acidobacteriota bacterium
CGTCTTCCTCGATGAAATCGACAAGATCGCCGGACGGCAGGCGGCGTCGGGCGGCCCGGACGTCTCGCGCGAAGGCGTGCAGCGCGACCTGCTCCCGATCGTCGAAGGGACGACCGTCAACACGAAGTACGGCATGGTGAAGACGGACCACATCCTCTTCATCGCCGCCGGCGCGTTCCACGTCTCCAAGCCGTCCGACCTCATCCCCGAACTGCAGGGGCGCTTTCCCATTCGCGTGGAGCTGGAGTCGCTCAGCGAGAACGATTTCGAGCGCATCCTCCGCGAGCCGAAGAACGCGCTCACCGCGCAATACACCGCGTTGTTAGGCACCGAGGGGGTGACGCTGCAGTTTGGCGATGACGCGGTGCGCGAGATCGCACGCTACGCGGCCGTGGTGAACGACAAGACCGAGAACATCGGCGCGCGGCGGCTGCACACGATTCTCGAACGGCTGCTGGACGAGCTCTCCTTCGACGCGAGCGACATGGGCGGCCAGGAGGTCACCATCGACGCGCCGTACGTGCAGCGCGTGCTCGAAGGGGTAATCAAAGACGAAGACCTCTCGCGGTACGTGCTGTAAGGCGGAGCACTTGCCGTTCGCGCGGCCCCTCACCCGGCGCTTCGCGCCACCCTCTCCCCGCCACGCGGGGCGAGGGGAAACGCGGCGCAACTTACATGCGTCGCGAGTACAGCCCTTCTCCCCGCGACGCGGGGAGAAGGTGCCCGAAGGGCGGATGAGGGGCGGAACACCGACGCAGATATGGCCGCAACCTTCGTCTGCGCATCGCGTAGCAATTCGCGATGCGCACACTCTTCATCAATCCGGTGGATCAGCGGCCGCGCGCTTTCTGGCGTCTTCTCATTCATGGTGTCGCGTGGGTCGTGACGTTGCTGTTTGTGCTGCTGCCTTTCGTCATTCTCGACAGCGCGATGAAAGGCTCGCAGATCCTCGCGGGCCACTCGCTCCTCGGGCACCTCACCCTGACCCTCGGCATCCTTGCGGCGGTGCTCATCACGCTGCTCTGGATTTCCTTTCGCGTCGACCGCAGACCGATCGAAGACTACGGCCTGCGCATCGACCGCATCTGGTGGCGCGATTACGGCGCCGGCTTCCTCTTCGGCGCGCTGCAGATGCTCGCCATCTTCGGCGTGCTGTTCGCCGGTCACTGGATTCGCGTCAGCGCGATCCACTTCACGAGCGCGGTCGCACTGTCGCTCGCTGCGAATCTGGTCCTGCATCTCGTGGTCGGATTCGAAGAAGAGCTTCTCTCTCGTGGCGGCCTTCTGATCACGCTCGAAGAATTGCTGCGCGTGAAGCGCGTGCCGCAGATCGTCGCGACGATCGCTGCGATGCTGCTCACCTCGACGCTGTTCGGTTTGATGCACAAAGACAATCCGAACGCGACCACCGTCAGTACCTGTTTCCTCATCTTCGCCGGCGTTGCGCTCGCGATTCCGGTGCTGCTCACGCGGCAGCTCGGCTTCTCCATGGGCGCACACGCCAGCTGGAACTTTTTTCAGGGCGCCATCCTCGGCTTTCCGGTCAGCGGCACCACCTTCGCCAAACCGATCATCGACAGTAACCCGATCGGACCGCAGCTTCTGACGGGCGGCGCGTTCGGCCCCGAGGCGGGTGTTGTTGCTTTGCTCGTAAACGCGCTCTCGCTTGTGGCGGTGTACGCGTACGTGAAGAAAACACGCGGCCGCGCCGCAATCCTGCCGCCGCCGCAGCTCCCGCATATTGAAAAAGCCGGAGAAGGCATTGTGCCTCCTCCGGCTCTGCAGGAAATCGAAGCGGTTTAGAACGACAGTTTCGCCGCGAGCTGGATGATGCGCGGGCCGACGGAAACAGTCGGGGTATTGAACGTCGTGAGCGGCGTCAGCTCCTGCGCCGACGAGCTGTACGAGTAATACGTGCGGTTCACATTGCTCACGTTCGAGCGATTCAACACATTGAACGCCTCGGCGATGAGTTGCAGGCGCGCGGCTCCGAATGCAATGTCGCGCGTAATGCGCGGATCGACGCTGAACTGCGACGGCAGGCGCATCGAATTGCGGCGGAATCCGGGAGCGACGTCGTTCGCTGCATTGCCGTCATTGTTGAGATCCGCATTGACGATGGGCGTGAACGGCTGGCCGGTCTGGTAGCTCGCAATGCCGCTGATCGTCCAGCCTGACGCGAGTCCGCGCATCCATCCGCTCGAAATCGACTGTGCGTACGAATCGAAGGACCACACACCACTGAGCACAACGCGGTGGCGCACGTCATTGTCGCCGTAGGTGTAATCGACGTTGAAATTGCCCGGATCGGAAACGAACTTCGCGTCGTCCGTTCCCGGAACG
>JALYOB010000752.1 GCA_030857085.1 Acidobacteriota bacterium
GTGTGTTGATTTCGCACGAGTGTCGCGGAGGCTCGGCCTGCCAGCGGGGTCCGGGGCCCGCGGCCCCGGCCGCCGGAGGCCCCTCGTGGTTCCCTCGTGCGGTGCGTTCCGCGTGACTTAGTGCGTTGAGACCGTCACGTCGGTTTTCTTCGTAACGGTCACGCCCTTCTTCGCATGCTTTTTCGCGCGGCGCTTCTTGGCTTTCTTCTTGGCCTTGTGCTTGACCGTCGTGCTGTGCGTCGTGGTGGTCGCGCTGCCCGTCGAGGTGGTTGACTTCGTCACCGTCGCCGCTCCGTTGTTGTGCGTCGTGGTGGTCGTGTTGCCGCTCGTGGTCGTGGTCGGCGGCGCCGCGAACACGCCCGTCGAAACGAGCGTCACGAGCGCTACTGCGAGTTTCGATGCTTTTCTCATGAGTTTCCTTCCTCCAGCGACGAGGAGAATGGCAACTCCTGAGCCAGTTACAGAGTCAGGCGGCCGGCTGTGCGAAGCCTGTGATCACGTAGGACCCCGACTTCACATCCTTCTTGATCTTGATGATGTTGTTGTTCTGCGCGTCTTCGAGCAGATCGCTGAACGTGTTGTAGCCGTAATACTCTTCATTGAAGGTCGGCTTCTTGCGCTGCATGGTCTGCTTGACCATCGAGCCCCACAGAATCTCTTTGTTCTCGCGCATCAGAGCCTTGATCGAGTCGATCAGCAGCTTGAACACCTCGGCCTGTTTCTTGTCCTTGAACGTGGCCACGTTCGGCGCCTTCGCCACGCCGCGCACGAGATCTTCGTAAAAAATGAATTCGTCGCAGTTGTCGATCAGCAGATCGCTCGACGAATTCTTCACGCCGACGCCGATCACGTATTTGTCGTTTTCCTTCAGCTTGGAAACGAGCGGCGAAAAGTCGGAATCCCCTGACGCGATGACGAAGAGGTCGATGTGTTCTTTCGACCACGACATGTCCATCGCATCGACGACCATGCGGATGTCGGCCGAGTTCTTCCCCGAATATTTGCGGCCCGGGATGTCGATCAGTTCGATCGCTGCCTCGTGCAGCTCGCGTTTGTAGTCGGGAAAACGATCCCAGTCGCAGTAGGCGCGCTTGACCAGAATCTTTCCTTTTTCGAGAAGGCGCTCGAGCACGAGATTGATCTCGAACTTTTTGTACTTCGCGTCGCTCACGCCGATGGCGATGTTCTCGAAGTCGATGAAAAGCGCGATCTTGCTCTCGCTCATGCGCTGGGTCGGCGCGGTGCCGTAGTCGTTGTCTTCGTCGGATCTGCGTAACACGGCGGCGAGTCTAACAAAAGCGCCCAGTCGCGGCACGGTTGCGCCACCGCTCCCGAATCGCGACACTAGGCGGCGCGTGAAGCCTTACCTCACCCTCGCCCGCCCGTTCACTCTGCTGCCGCCGCTCCTCGGCATCATCTCCGGCGCGATCTGCGCGTGGGGCTCCGCGCACAATCCCGATCCATCGCGCGCCGTCACCACGTCCGTCATTCTCACCGTCGCTCTCGGCTCGCTCTGCGCCGCGTTCCTCAACGCCGCGAACAACACGCTCAATCAGATCTACGACCTCGAGATCGATCGCATCAACAAGCCGGGCCGCCCGCTCGTGACCGGCGCGATCTCGATTCGCAATGCGTGGATCTACACCTGGATCCTCTACGCCGTCGGCACCATTCCTACCTGGCTGGTGGTGGTGTATCCCTACACGACGTGGACCCAGAAGATGTTCGCGCCGCTGTCGCATCACGAGTGCTTTTTCATCTACGTGATCGCGCTGATCTCGACCTTCATCTATTCGGTTCCCGCATTCGGCCGGACCAAGGCGCATCCGATCGGCGCGAATCTCACCATCGCCATTCCGCGCGGCTGTCTGCTCAAGGTCGCGGGCTGGACGATGGTCGCGCGCGCTTCGTTCGCCGAGCCGTGGTACATCGGCTCGATCTTTCTCTTCTTTCTTCTCGGCGCCGCGTCGACGAAGGACTTCAGCGACATGGAAGGCGATCGCGCCGGCGGTTGCCGCACGCTCCCGATCGCATTCGGCGTCCGCCGCGCGGCATACATGATCGCGCCCTTCTTCATCCTTCCCTGGCTGCTCATGCCCCTCGGCGCACACCTCGGCATCCTCACCGGCAACGCCACGTTCATCTCCGTCCTCGGCCTCGTGCTCGCGCTCTGGGGCGCGTACACGGTCTGGCTGATCGTGCGCAATCCCGACGAGCTGACGTCGACCGAGAATCACCCGAGCTGGCGTCACATGTATCTGATGATGATGGCCGCGCAAGTCGGCTTCGCCGTCGCGTACCTCGTCTAGGAGTGCGGAGGCGGCAGCCACCGCTTTCGTA
>JALYOB010000305.1 GCA_030857085.1 Acidobacteriota bacterium
CCTCCGCGACACGCCTTCGTTATCCGCGCACGAGTGTCGCGGAGGCTTGGCCCGCAAGACGGGTCCGGGGCCGTAGCCCCGGCCGCCGGAGGCCCCCTCGTCGTCTCTCCGATGAGAAAGCATCACGCGACGACCACTGCCGGATCGGGCACGAGCAGCGACTCGGCCGTCATTTCGGCGGGCTTGTCGATGCCGAGGATGGTGAGGATCGTGGGGGCGACATTCGAGAGCACGCCGCCGCCGCGCAGCGCGCCGTAGCGCTTGTGCGGGTCGAAGAGAATCAGAGGCACGGGGTTGGTGGTGTGGGCTGTGTGCGGCTGGCCGGTGTTCTCGTCGAACATCAGCTCCGCGTTACCGTGGTCGGCGGAAATGAGCGCGACACCGCTGACTTGTTCGACCGCGCGCAGGATGCGATCGACGGCGACGTCGGTGTCATGCACGGCCGCGATTGCCGCATCCATTTTGCCGGTGTGGCCGACCATGTCGGGATTGGCGATGTTCATGATGACGACGTCGTATTGCTTCGAGGCGACCGCCTCGACCACTTTGTCCGCGACTTCGTTGACCGACATCTCCGGCTTGAGGTCGTACGTCGCCACTTTGGGGGAAGGGACGAGCAGGCGCTCTTCGCCGGGGAACTGCGTGTCGGATCCGCCGTTGAAGAAGAACGTGACGTGCGCGTATTTCTCCGTCTCGGCGATGCGGAACTGCTTGAGCCCCGCACGTGAGAGCACTTCCCCGAGATTGTTGCGCACCTCCTCGGGTGGGAAGACGACCGGGAGATCGAACTTTTCGTGATAGCGATTCATCGTCGCCAGATGCACGTTCGGATGCACGGCGCGATGGAAACCGTCGAACTCCTGGTCCTTGAATGCGGTGACGATCTGGCGCATGCGATCCGCGCGGAAGTTGAAGAAGATGAGCGCATCGCCGTCTTCGACGCGGCCGCGGTGCGAGCCGTCTGCATTGACGACCGAGAGCGGTTCCATGAACTCGTCGGTGACGCCCTGCTCGTAGAAGCGCCGCATCGTTTCGAGCGGATCCTTCGTCTCGGTGCCGACGCCTAACGTCATGAGGTCATAGCCGCGCTGCACGCGTTCCCAGCGTTTGTCGCGATCCATGGGGAAGTAGCGGCCGATGACTGTGGCGAGGTGCGCGTTCGGCTTGCCCGCGAGATGCGACAAAAGGTCGCCGAGGTATTTCTCGGCGGATTTCGGCGGGGTGTCGCGGCCGTCGAGGATCGCGTGCACGAACACGTCGTGTGCGCCGAGTTCGAGGGCCGCGTCGATCATCCCGTGCAGATGCTCCTGCAGCGAATGCACGCCGCCGTTCGAGAGGAGCCCGGCAAAGTGGACCGCGCGGGCGTTCTTCACCGCATCAGCGAAGGTTGTGTTGCGCGCGAGCTCGCGGTTGCGGATGGATTTCGAGATACGGACGATGTCCTGATCGACCACCCGTCCCGCCCCGATGTTGAGGTGCCCGACTTCCGAGTTCCCCATCTGCCCTTCCGGCAACCCGACCGCGAGACCGGATGCTTCGAGTGTCGTCCACGGCGACTCGCGAAAGAGCGACGCAAAGCGCGGCGTCTCCGCCTGCGCAATCGCGTTGTACTCCGCGTCATTGCGACAGCCGAAGCCGTCGAGGACGATCAGGATGAGAAACGGCCGGTCGGACATGGGCCGCCGAAGATATCAAATGGTTGTCGGTTGTCGGTGATCGGTTGCCGGTTGCGGAGACCGAGAACCAGCAACCGACAACCGAGAACGCGCAGCGAGCTAGGCGCCCGCCTTCTCCCTTTTGAACACCATCCCGATGTGATCGGTCGCGCCGGTTTTGAAGTTGATCGACGTGATGCTGACCAGCTCCCATCCCTCATCGCCCAGGCGGTTGAGCTCTTCGGCGCGCCGCGGATCCATCGAGTAATTCTCCGACCGGACGTTGATGATCTTGTATTCCCAGAGTCTCATGTCCGTGGCTCCCCCTCCCGTGCGGCTGTCGTGTGTGAGTTGGGTAGTGTAGCAAACTGAGCGCTCGCCGCTGATGCGGCAAGCAGTAATTGAAAATTGAAAATTGAAAATTGAAAGATCGGAGCACCGAGCTCTCCCTCGACGACCTCCGCGTTTTCAATTTTCAATTTTCAATTTTCAATTCGTCTTCACCCCCGCCACGCCACCGCCTCCCCAGGCAAGTCGGTAATCACCCCATCACACCCCAACTCCCGCAACCGCTCCCATTCCTGCACCCGATTCGCCGTCCAGGGCATGACCTTCACGCCGGCGTCGTGGAGCGATTGCACCATTGGCTCGTCGACGAAGCGGTAGTTCGGGAACGCCCAGGTCACGCCGAGTTTTTGTGCGTAGGAAGCGACGTCGACGATGTAGCCGTGGAAGGTGATGCCGAGGGGCGTGGTGACGCCGCGGTTGCGGAGTTCGGTCACGACGGAATGATCGAAGGAGGCGATGACGGAGTTCGGCCAGTCGCGCACTTCCGCGATGAGCGTCTCTTCCCATCGCGCGCGCTTCACTTCCAGCACCATCATCGCGCGGCCGGCGAAGCGGGAGAGGTCCGCCAGGCGTTCGATCAGCGCTCCACGTTCGGCGACCTGCGTGAACGTCAGAGACTCGACCTCGTCCTCGTGCAGCTCGTCGTCGTGGTAGAGGACGGCGGTGCGATCGAACAGCAGTCTGAGGTCCGTTTCGAAACCATCCGCACCGGCGCGGAGCGTCTCTTCGAACGACGCGAGAGTGTTCTCCGGAAAGCGTTTCGGGCTGCCGCGATGACCCAGAATCAGGAAGCGATCCGGTGACCGCAATCTCTTGTCCCCCCTCCACTACCGTGGTAGCTTGCTCGGAATCAGCGGAGCCAGATCAATGCCGAAAAAGATCCTTCTTGCGGACGACAGTATCACCATCCAAAAGGTCGTCGAGCTCACGTTTTCCGACGGCGACTACGAGGTCACTGCCGTCAACAACGGCGCCAAGGCGGTGCAGAAGCTCGCCGACATGCGGCCCGACATCATCCTCTCCGACATCATCATGCCGGAGAAGAATGGATACGAAGTCTGCGAGTTCGTAAAGTCGCATCCTGACTTCCGCAACATCCCCGTCGTGCTGCTGACCGGCACGTTCGAGCCGTTCGATCCGGACCGCGCGGAGAAGGCCGGCTGCGATGCAGTGGTCACCAAGCCGTTCGAGTCGCAGAGTCTCATCCACAAAGTCGAAGAGCTGATCGCGCAGGCGCAGAGCAATGCCAGCGCACCTGCCGCAATCGCAGAACCGGAGCAGCCTGCGGCCTCGCCATGGATGGATGATCCGGCCGCGGTGACCGACGTGCACGTCTCGCCGTTCTCCACCGCCAGCGGCAACTACCCGGCAGCCGGCGGTCCTCCCGACGCATTCACGCATACGCCCGACATCTTCAGCGCCGCACCTGCGTCCGAGCCTTCCACCGACATGCCGTTCGAGATGCCGAACGATTCTCCGTTCGGCGCCTCGGCTGAGCCGGAGCAGTTCAGCGGCGAGACCCGCGCGTTCCCCCGCATGAGTTTCGAGGACATGCAGCAGATGGCGGCGTCCGCACCCGCTGCCGCGCCTGCACCGGAACCTGCAGCGACGTCGCCGTGGGATGACGCGCCGGTCGATGCAGGAGAGACGCGCGCATTTCAGAAGATGTCGTTCGACGACTTTGCCGCGTCCACACCGGCTCCGGTCGTCAACGCGGCGCCCGATCCGGAGTCGCCGTTCGGCGGCGACGCGAATGCGGACGACATCAGCGGTGCGACGCGCGCGTTCCCGCGCATGAGCTTCGACGACATCCAGCAGCTCGCGTCCAACGATGCGAGTTCGCAGCAAGCGGCGGCGCCCGCACCGGCCGAGCCGGAGCCGTCGCCCTGGAGCGAGCCTGCGAGCGCATCGCCGTGGAGCGACACGCCGTCCGCGGCCTCGCCGTTCGACACCGACACCCCCGCATTCGGCGGCGAAACGCGCGCGTTCCCCAAACTCGATTTCAACGATCTGCAGCAGATGGCTGCCTCGACGCCTCCTCCCGCCACCGAGCAGGAGCCCGCGCCGTGGGGCGATCCGATCGACGACACTCCCGCGTTCGGCGGTGAGACGCGCGCGTTCCCGAAGCTCGACTTCAACGACTTCGCGCCGCCCGCGGCCGATGTTCCTGCCGCACCGGAACCGCTGTTCGAATCCGAACCGGAGCCGGAGCCGCAGCCCGAACCGGAACAGCCTGCCGCGCAGGCAATGCCGTGGAACGAGCCGGAGCCGTCGGGCACCGCATTCGAGGCGGAGAGCGGCTCGCCGTTCGCGCCCGATCCCGAGCCTGCTGCAGCAGAAGCATTGTGGTCGCCGACCGCGGACACCTCCTCGATCGACACGCCGGCCGCCGAGAGCTTCTCGACCGCCGCAGCCGCACCGTTCACCGATGCCGCATCGCCGTTCGCCGCGCCGGACCTCGACGCCGACGTCGACACGGACACTCCCGCCGTTCCGGAAGATCTCCCGTTTGCGCGCGAAACCACTCCGGAGCCGGAGCCGCTCGTCGCCTCCGAGCCTTCGTGGTCGCCGATTCCCGCGGCCGAAGCGCAGGCGGAGCCGAGCGAGCCAGTCGTGCCGCCCGCCGCGCTCGCGCCCGAAGCACCGCCGATGCCGATCGCGGCGCGCAGCGGCGAGCTCTCCGACGATCAGGTCGATCGCATCGCCCGCCGCGTCATTGAGCTCATGTCCGATCAGGTCGTGCGCAACATCGCCTGGGAAGTGATCCCCGACATGGCGGAGATGGTGGTAAAGGAACGCATTCGCCAGCTCGAGGCCGAATAGCCTCAAGACGAGTTCCTCGGAGTTCCTCGGGTTCCTCGGAGTTCCTCGGGTGGAGAACAGCAGATTTCTCCCTCCGCGATACTCCGAGATACTCCGAGGAACTCCGAGGGACTCCGAGGAACTCATCCTGAAGATCTACACCCGTACCGGCGATCAGGGACAAACCTCGCTCTTCGGAGGCGCGCGCGTTGCGAAAAACGACGCGCGCATCGAGGCGTACGGCACGATCGATGAGCTGAATTCGTTCGTCGGCGTCTGCCGCGCCGCATCGAGTCCTTCAGAAACCGAGGCGATCCTGCATCAGGTGCAGAGCGATCTGTTCGAGATCGGCGCGCATCTCGCCTCCCCCGGCACGAGCCGGTTTCCGGGCGTCGACGCAGAGCGCATCGAGGAGCTCGAACGTTCGATCGACGCGATGGAAAGCGAGCTCGCGCCGCTCCGGAACTTCATCCTTCCCGCAGGAACCGCGGCCGCCGCACAGTTGCACGTCGCGCGGACGGTGTGCCGCCGCGCAGAGCGGCTCGTCGTCGCACTGCACGATGACTCGGCGGCGACGCAGTCGACGATCGCGTATCTGAACCGCCTCTCCGACTACCTCTTCGTCGCCGCACGCTTCGCCAACAAGCGCGCGGGTGTGGAAGACGTGGAATGGAAACGGGGGGTGCGCAGTTAGTTTGACCGCTCGGCGCGAAATCACTAGAATCCGCGCCTCTTGCCGCGACTCCTTCCGCGGCTGCCAAATCGGGGCATAGCTCAGCCTGGTCAGAGCGCACGGTTCGGGACCGTGAGGTCGGAGGTTCAAATCCTCTTGCCCCGACCATTTCCTCCTCCCGCGTGTCACCTTTCGCCGATGATCGCAACTCAGTCGGCATGAGCACCTTCGACAGCGACGTCTCCCAGGCCATGCGCGGCGACGCCGACGCGTACCGCCGCGTCGTCGAGCAGTCCGCCGCCACCGTCTGTTCGATCGCCCTCGCCATCGTGCGCAACGTTCCCGCGAGCGAGGACGTCGCGCAGGAAGTCTTTCTCGCCGTCTGGACCGGGCTGCGCAAGTTGCGCAATC
>JALYOB010000039.1 GCA_030857085.1 Acidobacteriota bacterium
ACCTCGGAGTACCTCGGAGTACCTCGGTTGTCGGTTCTCGGTTGTCGGTTGTCGGTTCCTCGCATCCACCCGAGGAACTCCGAGGTACTCCGAGGAACTCCGAGGAACTCACCGAAAGATCCTCCGCAACCGATCCAACGCTCCCTCCATCTCCTGCCGGTTGCGATCGACTTCGTTGGCCCAGCGGCGGAACTTGTCGAACGTGATGGCGGGGGGTTCGTCGAAGTGGTCTTCGTCGAAGAGAATGCGGCGGACGATGCGGCCCATCACGCCCGAGGGGCAGTGGCGCGTGGGGGCGGTGCCGGCGAGAAAGGCTTCGCGGATGGGGCCGGGGCAGCCCTCCCGCCAGAGGTATCCGGACTCGGGATCGATGTCGCGAAAGGTCACCCCTTTCGGCGGCTGGGGATTGGCGGGCGTATGCGGGATGTCGCTCATGTAGCCGCCCCAGATCGGCAGCGCGGCTTCGGACGACGACAAGCGCAGCGGCGCGCCGCGATCGAAGCCGACCCAGACGCTCGTCACCATGTCCGCGGTGTAGCCGACGAACCATGCGTCGCGATAGTCGTTGGTCGTTCCTGTTTTTCCGGCCACGTATCCGAGGCCGTAGCGATTGAGACGCGTTGCCGTGCCGCGCTTCACGACGCCGCGCAGCAGCGTGTGCATGACGTAGGCGGAGCTCGCGTCGACCACGCGCTTGCGTTTCACCTCGTGCGTGAACAGCGACTTGCCGCGGCGGCTGCGCACTTCGCGCAGCAGATACGGCTCGACGCGCTCGCCGAGATTCGGGAACGGCGTGTAGGCGGCGGTGAGCTCGCGCATCGTCACTTCGCCGACGCCGAGCGGCATCGCGGGAACGGCGCGCACGTGATCGAAGCCGAAGTTCTCCGCGGTGTTCGCGACGCGGCGCAGACCGACGACGTCGCGCGTGAGACGAATGGTCGGCACGTTGAGCGAACGCTCGAAGGACTCGCGCAACGTGACGCGGCCGCGAAATCCTTCGTCGTAATTTTGCGGTTCCCACACTTCGTTGTCGCCGATCTCGACTTTGAGCGGCGCGTCGAGCAGCAGTGACGCGTTGGTCGCTTTCTTCGACGCAATCGCGGCGAGATACGCGAAGGTCTTGAATGCGGAGCCGGGCTGCCGCCGCATCTGCGACGTGCGATCGAACGGCGAGCGGCGGAAGCTCGTGCCGCCGACGAGCGCGCGAATGCCGCCACTGCGCGGATCGACCGAGAGAATCGCGACCTGCAGCGGATCGGCATTCGACTGCTGACGAATCCACGAGTAGCGCGACGAGAGCCGCACCGCGCCGCGATACGCCGCACGTTCCGCCGCGCGTTGTGCATCGCGATCCATTTCGCAGACGACGGTCAATCCGCCTGCGACGACCGGACGGAGGCCGACTTCGCGCACTACTTCCGATCGCAGCGCGCGGAGGTAGTACGGATACGGACGTTCTTCGAGCACGCCGCGTGTGACGTCGACGTCGTGCGCAATCGCGGCGCGGTATTCATCGTCATCGATCCACTTGCGATCGCGCATCACCGCGAGAATCGCATCGCGGCGTGCGCGTGCGAGATCGGGGCGTTTTTCGGGCGTGTCGCGATTCGGCGCGCGAATGATTCCGGCGAGCAGCGCCGCTTCATCGAGCCGCAGCGTGCGCGGAGGTTTGTCGAAGTAGATGCGCGACGCTTCGTCGACGCCGAGAATCGGAACGCCGGCGCTGTGGCCTAGGTACACGTCGTTGAGATAGAGCTCGAGGATCTCGTCTTTCGACAGACGCGCATCGAGCAGCATCGCGAGAATCACTTCGAGGAATTTGCGCCGCCACGTGCGCTCGTTCGAGAGGTAGCGTTGCTTGACGATCTGCTGCGGAATCGTGCTGCCGCCCTGCGCGATGCCGTGCGCACGCACGTTGGTGAATGCCGCCCGCAGAATGCCGATCGGATCGACGCCGACGTGGCGGCGGAAGCGCACGTCTTCGGCGGCGATGAATGCATCCGCGACGTGCGGCGGAAGTTGTGCGAGGAGCACCGGCGGCGTGGGACGCCAATCGGTTCCGTAGACGCGCGTGACTTCGCGTTCGCGTCCGTGCGCTGCAGACAGGATGATGGTCGGCTCGCGCCAGCTTTGCGTTCCGAGCTCGCGTGCGATGCGGCGATCGAGGAGGAAGACGTAAATCGCGAGTGCTTCGAACGCGATGAACAACGCGATCGCAAATGGGAACGCAACCCGCAACAGCTTTGCTTCGCGTGACAATCGACGCATGTTCGTCTAAATTGTTTTTCGTGCAACTCGTACACCGAGTTGTGCGTGCGCCAGGTTCTCTCATCAAAAAGTACGGCTCCCCACCGAAAACTTTCTGAACAGGAGAAACAACATGGCTGCAAAGAAGGGCGGAGCATCCAAAGGCTCCAGCAAGAGCGGCGGCTCGAGCAAGGGCTCGAAGTCGTCCAAATCGTCATCGTCTTCAAAGTCCTCGTCGTCGAAATCCTCCAAGTCCTCGAAGTCGTCAGCGTCGAAGTCGTCGGGCGGTTCGTCGAAGTCCTCCGGTTCCTCGTCGAAGAGCTCGACCTCCGCGAAGCGCGCAGCTGCCGGCCGTAAGGGTGGCAAGGCTTCGTCGGGCGGCGGCCGTTCGTCGGGCGGTTCTTCGTCCGGTTCGTCGTCGCGCGGTTCCTCGTCGAAGGGCTCGACGTCCGCGAAGCGCGCAGCTGCCGGTCGTAAGGGCGGCAAGGCTTCGTCGGGCGGCGGCCGTTCGTCGGGCGGTTCCTCGTCCGGCTCGTCGTCCCGCGGTTCTTCGTCGAAGGGCTCGACGTCCGCAAAGCGCGCAGCCGCCGGCCGTAAAGGCGGCAAGGCTTCGGGCGGCGGCAGCAGCTCGTCGAAAGGACGCAGCGGCGGCGGTTCGAGCTCCGGCGGTGGCCGCAAGAGCGGTGGCAGCAGCAAGAGCTCGGGCAAGCGCTCGGGCGCTGGCGGAGGCGGACGCAGCGGCGGATCGTCTTCTTCTTCGTCGTCGAAGTCTTCTTCGTCGTCGAAGAGCTCCACTTCTGCGAAGCGCTCTGCTGCCGGACGCAAAGGCGGCAAGGCTTCGGGCGGTGGCGGCGGTTCGCGCGGCGGCAGCAGCAGCAGCTCGTCGAAGGGACGCAGCGGCGGCTCGAACCGCGGCGGATCATCGTCGTCGACCAGCGGCAGCCGCGTAGCAGCGGCAGGCGCGATCGGCGCGGCAGTGGGCGCGGCAGCAGCAGCGGCGCGTCCGGTTGCCTCGCGTGCGCGCGAAGCCGTCACCCGCGTCGTCGAAACCGTTCGTGAATCCGTCTCCAACCTCGGCGGCGGAAACGAAGAAGGCGGCAACGGCGGCGGCAACGGCAGCAGCTCGGGCAACGGCAGCAACGAGTAAGGACCTGATGCGGCGAGCGGAATCGCTCGCCGCATCATGGACTGGCTTGGGGTTGTCGGTTATCGGTTGTCGGTTGTTGGTTGTCGGTGTCCGCTGTGTCCTGGTCGGTCCAAGCTCACGCGCGCATCACCTTCAACGGACAACCGAGAACCGACAACAGCGCGCGAAAGCGCGCGCCTATCCCGCGATATCCCTGAACACCTTCCGGATCCGCTTCGAAAAATACTTCTCCGGAAGTCCGTCTTTCCACGAGCGCAGCTGCTTGGCGCGTTTGAACGACTTCATGGCGGCGGCGCGGTAGGTTTCGTCGGCTTCGAAGGCGTATTGCGAGTATTGCGAGGCGCCGAGGAAGGCGTGGATCCAGGCGTTGTTGGGCATCTTGCGCGTGAGGGCCTGGAAGCGGCGCGTTGCTTCTTCGAACTCGCCGGCAAAGTAGAACTCGAGCGCGCGGCGCACTTCGCCTGCGTCTTCATCGATGACTGCCGATGCAGCGGCTGCGGGCTTCGGCACGATCGGCGACGGCGTGAGCGCGGGAGGCGTGGTCGTCGCGATTGCAGGTGCGGGTGCATTCGGCGGCAGCGCGAGATCGGCGAGATCGCCTGCGTTGTCGGCCATGTTGATGATCGCGGCGAGATCGTCGTTGCTGCGCGCGTTCGCGTTGCGCGTGGTGGCATCGGTGAAGATCGACATCGCCTGCGTGTACTGCGGCGAGCCGCTCGCGCGACGCTGTTGCGCCGCCTGCAACTTCTGCTTCGCACCCGTGAGCGCGGCGCTCGCGCGCTGACGCATCGCCGGATCGATCTGCGGGATTGCCGGAGTGGCGGGCGCGGGCTGCGTCACGGCCGGTGCGGGCCGCGCGGGAGTGGGCGCGGGCTCGTTGCGCGCAGGCTCGGGCGCGGGTTCGTTCGCTGCGGCCTGCGCGCGTTTCGCGCGATCCATGAGCGTGTCGAGCGAGCCGAGATTCTCCGGGCCGGGACCCGACGTGCGCTCGAAATCAGCGATCGCTTCGTCGTACCGGCCGGTCTGCAGATATGCGACGCCGCGGTAGTAGTACGGGTGATAGTTGATCGTTATCACGCCGTACGTGCGGACGCTGTTGCCTTCTTTCGGATTGCCTTTGATCGCCGCGGTCATCTTCTGCGCGGCGACGCTCCAGTTGCCTTTGCGTGCGGCGGCGAGGCCGGCGTCGTAATCGTCGTACCACGAAGCCTGTGCGGCCGTGGCGATGGCGAGCGTGAGGAGTGCGACTGCGATTGTGCGGCGGGTCATGGTTTGGTGACTTCCTGCGTGAGCTCGTCGAAGTTGAGGTCTTTCATCCGGACGTTGCGGGTGGTCTGCTTGCCCGCCTCGATCTGGACGTCGATGGTTTGCTTGCCGTTCTCGCCGTTCAGCGTCACGGCGTAGTCGCCCGGTGCGAGCGCAATGCGCGTCGGCGTGGAGAGCTCGTCCTGGAGCGGCACTTCTCTCTGATCGCTCTTGCTGACGATGCGCTCGACTTCACCCCACGGCGACGCAGACAACAGAAGCAGTCCCTGTCCCGGCGCGATCGGCACCGACGAGCCAGTGGTCGTCACTTCGGTGCCCGATGGCGCAGCGGTATTCGTCGCGACCGGCGTCTCTGCCGGTTTGCGCGCCATGAAAAACGCGAGCGCGCCGATGATCACGATCAGTGCAGCAGCGGCAGCGAGCAGCGGCGTTTTGCTCTTCGCCCCCGGCCCCGCAATCTGCCGCTCCATCACCGTTGCCTCGGCCTGCGAGGCGCTCCAGTTCATCTTCTGTTCGGCTGCAGTCGGAGCCGCGCCGGGCGCGTCGAGACGCTCCCTCACCGTGGCGTCATTGCTGCCGATCGTCTTCGGCGACGCGGTGAGATTGCGCTCCATCACCGTCGCGTCGTCGCTGCCGCTGCGCGTGCCTGTGGGACCCGAATGCGGCGTGGCCACCGCGCCGCCCGGCATCGTGCCGCCGCTGAGCGTTCCGCCGCTCATGGTTCCGCCACTCATCGTTCCACCGGAGAGCGTGCCGCCGGCCATCGTCTGCTGCGTTTGCTGCGCGCCGCTGGCGGTGATCTGCGGACCGCTGCCGGTCGACGTGAGCTTGAGATCGGCGAGCGTCTGCGCACCCGAGAGCGTGACCATCCGTTCGCCGAGGCCGTACTTCTGGTCGGGCGGGATCGTGTTGCGAATCGACGAAAGCGCGTTGGCGAAATCTTCCGCCGTCGCGTAGCGCGTGTCGCGATTCTTCTCGAGCGATTTCATGACGACCGACTCGAGCTGCGGCGGCACGTTGGCGTTCGGATTCAGCTCGCGAATCGCGGCCGGTTTTTCGGTGACGTGCTTGAGGATGTAGCCGTGCGGGTTCGTCGCCTGGAACGGCGCGCGCCCCGCGAGCATCTCGTACATCACGATGCCGAACGAATAGAGATCGCTGCGCGGATCGAGATGCTCGCCTTCCTTGAGGAAGCCGGCCTGCTCGGGCGAGGCGTATTTCAGCTTGCCGAGGAACATGCCGGTCTGGGTGAGACCCTGGCCGGATTCACCTTCCGCGAGCGACTTCGCGATGCCGAAGTCGATGACCTTCACGAGCAGTTTGCCGTGATGGTCCTGCGACAGCATGATGTTCTCGGGCGAGATGTCGCGATGGATGAGGCCCATCGAGTGGAGATGCTCGAGGCCGTGCAGCGCCTGAATCGAAATCTCGACGGTGAGGCGCGCCGGAATCGGGCCGTTCGTCGCGATCCACTTCTGAATGTTCGTGCCGTCGATGAACTCCCAGACCATGTAGTACGAGCCGTCTTCGAGCTGCGCGAAGTCGTACAGCATGGCGAGGTTCTTGTGCTTGATCATCGTCGAGGTGCGCGCTTCCTGAAGAAAGCGCTGCAGCCCCTGATCGTCCTGCGCCACGTTCGGCCGCATGATCTTGACGACGCGCAGCTCGTTGAGATGAATGTGGCGGACCTTGAAGATCTCGCCCATCCCGCCGACGCCGAGGCGATCGATGATCTGGTACTTGCCGTCGAGCAGACGGGTCGAGTACGTGCGCTGAAACTGCGTCACACGCTCACTGCAATGCGGACACTGCTCGACGCTCGCATCGATCGGTGACTTACATCTGAGGCAATTGAGTTGGCTCATGGAGCTCCCTGACGGTCGCGGTTGTCCGTTGTCCGTTGTTCGTTCAAGGTCATGCACCGCCTGACCCACAACGGACAACGGATGACGGACAACATTCAATGGTCTCTCAACACATAACTACACGCCGGGTCGGCGCCGAATCTCACGATGTCGCCCGGTTTGAGCACGGCCCGGTCGATGCGGGCGTTGTTCACGTACGTTCCGTTTGCGGACTGCAGGTCTTCGACGACGGGCTCTTTGCCGCTCACGGTGATGCGGGCGTGGCGGCGCGAGACGGCCGGGTGCGCGAGCACGATCGAGCAGGTGCGGTCGCGGCCGACCATCACGCTGTCGCCGCTGATCGCGTGCTTTTCGCCCGTCTCGCTTTTGACGTTCACCAGCGCCCAGTGTTTCGACGCCTCGACGATCGGCATCGGCTTCGGCGCCGCCATTGCCTGCGGATTCACCGCGGCCTGGCGTCCCGTCGGTGCGATGGGCTGACGCGCGTTGTACTCCTCGAGTGCCTCGAAGAATTCGCGCGCGGTTTCGTAACGCTGATCCATGCGGGGATGCATGGCCTTCATCACGATCGCCTCGAGCTCTTTGTCCACCTCGGCGCGCAGCGCGCTGGGCGGCTGTTTCTCGCCCCGATAGATCGCATCGATCAGCTTCGGCAGCGAGCGGCTGTTGAACGGCAGATTGCCGGTCAGCATCTCGTACAGCAGCACGCCCGAGGAATAGATGTCGCTGCGCGCGCCGGCATCTTTCGGCTCGCGAATCTGCTCGGGCGACATGTAGTGCGGCGTGCCGAGGAGGAAGCCGGATTTGGTGAGGACCGTCTGTCCGGGCGACGTGCCCCCTTCGCGAATCTTTGCGATCCCGAAGTCCGTCACCTTCACCACGCCCGACTTTTCCTTGATCAGGTTCGCCGGCTTGATGTCGCGATGGGTGATGCCTTTGCCGTGCGCGTACACGAGCGCTTCGAGCAGGCACTGCGTCGCGGAGATGGAGTCGCTGATGCTCATCGCGCCGCGCTCGGAGAGCAGAATGTCGATGGGCGTCCCTTCGACATACTCCATCACCAGCACTGCACCCGAGTCGTTGTTGATGAATTCGTAAAAGCGGGTGATGTAGCGATGGCGCAGTTTCGAGAGGATCTGCGCCTCTTTGATGAAGCGCTTGCGCGCGGTGGCATCGCCGGCGAGCTCGTCGCTCATCACTTTGAGCACGACGGGAAAATCGAGCGGCAGCACGTCGGTGGCGACGGTCGTCCGCCCCACGTACACGTGGCTCATGCCGCCCTCGCCGATCTCGCGATCGATGCGGTAACTGCCGATGCTTCCGCCGATCATCGCGCCGATCATTTCAGCAGTCCCTCGTCATCCCAGTGAAATCCGTCGTGGCAGAGCGGCGTGAAGAGGAAGCGATGCGAGCCGATGCGAATGATGTCTTTCGCGGCGAGATCGCGGCGCGGCTCGATCTCCGACTCATTCACGTACGTGCCGTTCGTGGAGTTGTGATCCATGAGGATGAAACGTTTCTCTTCCGGGCGAAACACGAGGTCTGCGTGATGCGAGGAAGCCTGATCGTCGCTCACCACGATGTCGGAACGGCGATCGCGGCCGATCACATTGCGTCCCATGCGCACCGGAAACGATTCGCCGCGCGAGGAGCCGTTGATGCCCACCAGCCAGCCGACGACGTACCGCTTCTGCGTGTTGATCTGCGCCGCCGCCACGGTGCGTTCCATCGGCGCGGGAGCGCTCCCCGGAACGGTGGAAGGACGCGCGGGCGGAGGGGCGGCGGTGGAGATGGAAGGAGGTCCGCCGCTCGTCACGAGACGCGGCTGCGCGGCGCCGCGCGCCTCTGCGGCTGCCTCGGCTGCACGCGGGCGCACCACCGGGATGTCCGGTTCGCTCTCCTCCTGCGGGCAATACGGACAGAGGTCCCACGACTCGTCGATGAAATGCCCGTTGTCACACCGCTTGTCAGCCACGTGTCGTCCTCAAGCGTGAAATGCCACCGCGACCGCATTGCGGCCGCCGAAGTAAATGATGTCGCCGTCTTCCAGGAACCGTTTGTCGATCTTGTGATCGTTCACGAACGTGCCGTTGGATGAGTTTCGATCGATCAGCAGGACTTTTCCGTCGATCGAGACCACTTCCGCGTGGAGCCGGGACACCTTCGGATTTTCCAATACGATCTCACAAATCGTCGACTCCCGCCCGATCCGGATGCCCGATCCGCCGAGGCCGAGCTTCTCGCCGGCGCGGTCGCCGTTGAGGATGGTGAAGCGTCCGAGCATCGAGCGCGGCGGCGACGCGACACCGGTCGGCGCAACGACCGTCTCGACCGTTGCCACTTTCAGGAGATCGGGCGCGAGTCTGGGCGCACGCGAACGCATCCCGAACGCCGTTCCGATCGCAATCAGGCCGCACACGAACACGCCGCCGAGCGATGCCGCAATCGGATGCTGCCGCCACATCGGCAAGCCGCGAATGGCGCGGTCGGCGTCGTGCGCAAAGCGAATGACGTCGGGCGAGCTCGGAAAGAGCCGCGCAGCCGTGGCGAGCTCGCTCTTCGCATCGACCCACTTGCCGTCGCGGGCGTCGTCGAGCGCCGCGCGATAGTGCGCGTTGAACGCGCCGTCGACGCTCGGCTTCACGCCTGCTTCCGCTAAGAACTGCTTCACCACTTCGACGGGCACGAGGAACTTGATCTGCTCTGCCGACGTGTGGCCCCACGTCGAAACGCCGACCACCTCTCCATCGAGATCGACCGCCGGACCGCCGGAGTTGCCGCGATAAATGGCGACGTTCGACTGCAGCACCGGCGTGTTCGCGACGTTGCGTTTGATGGCGGTGATCGTGCCGGGATTGAACGTCGCCTCGAGATCCGTATCGCGCGAAAGCCAGCCGCCGATCAGTTCATCGCTGCTGCTCGCAACGGCCGGATAGCCGACGGAGAAAATCGTCTCGCCGGTGCGCGTCGCATCCGATTCCGCGAGCGGTAACGACGGCAGGTCTTTGCGCGCGATGCGCAGCAGCGCGAGATCCGTCCCCCGCTCGTTCAGTGCAGGCGACCATCGCTGAATGCGATACGGCAGCGTCTCGCCATTCGAGAGCTCGACCTGCGAGACGACGCGCATGCTGTCGAGCCGTCCCGCACGCGCAAGCGGCTCGACGTAGCGATCGAGCGATGCTTCGCGATAGAGCGTGCGCAGCGTCTCGATCGGGAAGTGCCGCACCAGCGCTGCGATCGCGCCGTTGCGCAGCAGTTCATTGCGCAGCATCGCCGGATCGCGCGTCGGCGCGACGACATGACCGCTCGTGAGAATCAGCCCATCGGGATGGATCATGAAACCGCTGCCCGATCCGCCCGCACCCGTCTCGACGCGCTCTTCGCGATTCGCGAGACCGCGCGCGCGCAGCTCGTGTCCGTCCGCGCGCAGTTGCATTTCGAACGACGAGATCGCATCCGCGGGATACGCAAAGTCCGCAGTCGCGAACGCGTTGATGCGCACAACCGCCGGCTTCACCGCATACGCAACCATCTTCTGTGCGTCGTCCACGCGCGCACCGTCGCGACGGCACGCAGCAGCGGCAAGCAAAACGGCGAGCACGAGTTGCCGGGGGCGCACCATGGGTGTCAATGCGACCAGTAGAACCAGGCGCCGGCTGCGCCGAGGACGAGAACCAGGGGGAGAACCCAGCGGAGAGGAGAGCGATCGTGCGCGGATGCAGAAGTCACCGGCACTTCTCCGGCCGGAACTTCATCCGCGTTCGATTGCGACGCGACAGGCAGCTTGTCGGTATCGCGCAACGACTCGTCATCGACGGCGACGAGCTTCTGCGTGTCGACGAGCGTCTCGTCGAACTGCGAGACCTCTGCTTCGTCCGTCAGCTCCACACGCGCGACGATCACCGTCACGTTGTCCGGCGCGCCACGTTCGAGCGCGCGGCGCAGAAACTCATCCGCGGCATGCTCGATCGAACCCTGCGCGATTTCCTTCAGCTCCGGTTCTTTGACCAGACCATGAAGGCCGTCGCTGCAGAGGATGAACGTGTCCCCGGCGCGGAGTGAAAATGGTCCGCGCACGTCGATCTCGACGTCGTCCGCAACGCCCATCGAGCGCTGCAGCACGTTGCGCCGCGGATGCGTCTCCGCTTCCTGCGGCGTGAGCAATCCTTCCCGCACCATCGTCGCGACGAGCGAGTGATCTTCGGTGAGCTGGCGAATCTCGTCGTCGCGCACGAGGTAGATGCGCGAGTCGCCGACGTGCGCAAACCAGGCGTGATCGCCGCGTACCGCGAGCGCCGAGGTGGTGGTGCCCATGCCCCGCAGCTCGGGATTGTTTTGCGCCTCGTGAAAAATGCGCGCGTTCGCACGGGTCAGCGCTTCACGCAGCGAGCGTTCGATGTCTTCGCTCTCACTGCCGAGGAATTGCGCTTTGATCGTTTCGGCAGCGAGACGCGAGGCGGTTGCGCCGCCGCGATGTCCGCCCATTCCGTCCGCAACCACGAGCAGCCGTCCGGCCGCGTGATGCGCACGCTCCTCGGTTGAGGTGGTGTACGTCCCGAAATCCTGATTCTCCGAACGGACCAATCCCACGTCGGTGCGGAGAACTGCACGCACGACGAGATGACGCTGCGGAACGATTTCGGACGATGCTTGCTCGCTCATCGGAGCTACCCGGTTTTGGAAGGCAGCATTATACGCGCGCTTCCGTCACGAACTCCGCGCGCGCACCTCGCTATAATCGCCGCGCTCATGGATCAGCTCCAGATTCATTACGTGGACCTCGGCGTCCCGCGAATCACCGACATCAAATCGGAGCTGTCGATCGGGCGCACCGAGGGCAATGACCTGGTGCTGAACCACCCGTCTGTTTCGCGGAAACATGCGCGCGTCGAAGTGCGCAACAACGGCTGGTGGATCGTCGATCTGAAATCGACCAACGGCGTGAAGGTCAACGGCAACCTCGTGACCGAATCGCAGATCGCCACGGGCGACAAGATCCTCGTCGGCAGCGTGCAGCTGGAGATCAAGTCGATGCCGTCGGTCGACTTCTCCGGGGAGTCGATGTTCGACAATCCCTCGGGCACGGTCATCCGCCGCATCTCCGATTTCAATTCGGAGTTCGGTCTCGATCTCGGCGAGATTCAGCAGGCTGCGGCGCGTCCGAAGTCGGAGCCGGGCGGACGTCCTGAGCCGTCCGTCACACGCGAAAAGATTTTTCAGGTGCTCGTGCAGGTCGCGCGCGCGATGCTGCAATCGGACGATCTGAATTCGCTGCTCAACACCGTGATGGACATGGTGTTCAAGTACCTGCCGGTCGAACGTGGATTGATCATCCTCTTCGACGAAGCGGGCGAGCCGGTGCCGAAGCTGACGAAGTTCATCGACGGCGCGGAAGCGCAGGACATCCCGATCTCGCGCACGATTCTGAAGATGGTGGCCGAGCAGCAGGTCGCGCTCATGACCTCGAATGCGCTCGAAGATGCGCGCCTCCTCGGCGGCAAGTCGATCGCCATTCACGGCATCCGCTCGGCGATGTGCGTGCCGCTCTGGAATCGCAATCACGTCATCGGCGCGATGCAGGTCGACTCGCCGATTCACATCGGCCACTTCACCGAAGAAGACCTCGATCTCATCACCGCACTCGCGAATTTCGCAGCAGTTGCGGTGGAACGCGCGCAGCTCGCGGAGAAGATCGAACAGGAGCGGAAGATCCGCTCGAAGATGGAGCGCTATCACTCGCCCGCGGTCATCGACGAGATCGTGAAAGGCGCTGCCGCCGCGGACGGAGACGACGTGCGCACCGCCGACGTCTCGATTCTCTTCGCCGACATCTCCGGCTTCACGACGGTCTCGGAAACGAAGAAGCCGGAGGAGGTTGCGTCGTTTCTCTCGAACTTTTTCTCGGCTGCGGTGGACGCGATCTTCGCGTACGGCGGCACGCTCGACAAATTCATCGGCGACGCGGTGATGGCGTTCTTCGGCGCGCCGATCCCGCAGGACGATCACGCCGATCGCGCCATTCAAGCCGGTTTGATGCTGATGGAGCGGGTGAACGTCTGGAACGCGGAACGCGAAGCCGCCGGTCTGCCGCCCGTGCGCATCCGCATCGGCATCAACAGCGGACCGGCAGTCGTCGGCAACGTCGGAACCGAAAAGCGCGTCGACTACACGGTGCTCGGCAGCTCCGTGAACATCGCCTCGCGGCTCGAAAGCGGCGTCGCCAAACCAGGCCAGCTCGTGATCTCGCAAAACACGCTCGAACGCGTGATCGGCTCATTCACCACCGAGCCCCTCGGCGAGTTTGCACTGAAAGGCTTACAGCAGAAGATGCCCGTGTTCGCCGTGCACGGCACCGTGAACCTGCGCAAGACGAACGCGAGCGATACCTTTCACGCGGCAACGCCGTAAATTTGAGAGGCGGCGCTGGGCTTTGGGCGTTAGGCGTTTGGGGGCTGTCGTCTGGACGGCACTCTCGGGCGTCATCCGCTAACGCGCAACTCCCCAAATGCCTAACGCCTAACGCCCAACGCCGCGGCCGGAAGGCCGCCCCTGGCTCATTCGTTGTAATCACCGCAAAGCTGATGCGCACCAAGTCCCTCTTCCGCACGATTCTCGAGCCGATCGCCATCGCGGTCGCGCTCGCATTTCTCGTGCGGTCGGCGCTGCACATTTACTCGATTCCCTCGACTTCGATGGCGCCGACGCTTCAGGTCGGCGATCAGATCGTGGTCACGCCGTACTTTCATCACGCGATGCCGGAGCGCGGGCACGTGATCGTCTTCCGCTCGCCAATGCGTCCCGATGAGCTGCTGGTGAAACGCGTGATCGCCGTGCCGGGGGACCTCGTCGACGCGCGGCTCGGGCGCGTCCGCATCGGCGGTCACACACTCAACGAGCCGTACGTGCTGCGTCAGGCAGCCTCGGGCGCGATCGGCGCGCAGCTCATCCCGCAGAACTCCTACTTTGTCCTCGGCGACAACCGCGACGACTCGGTCGACAGCCGCAGCTGGGGCGTCGTGCCGCGCGAACGGATCGTCGGACGCGCGCGGCTGGTGCTCTGGTCCTCGGCGCCGCTCGGGCAGAACG
>JALYOB010000003.1 GCA_030857085.1 Acidobacteriota bacterium
GTCTGTGTTAGTTCGCACGAGTGTCGCGGAGGCTTGGCCTGCAAGACGGGTCCGGGCCCGTGGCCCGGCCGCCGGAGGCCCCCGTCGTCTCCCCTCGGAATAACCGCCGTTCGCGGCAATGTCTAACGCGATCATGCGACGACTTGCTGCCGCTCTCCTCGTGTCCCTTGCCGTCGCGGACGCCGCGTCTGCGGCGTGTGTGAACCGGTTCGTCAATCGCACCGAGCGGCCGTACCAGGTCGTCACCCTTCTCACCGGCAAGCTCACCTTTCAGGAAGCGCAGGCCCTTGCCGAAGACATCGCCAAAAAGAACGCGGCGCCGCTCGAGTGGGTCGACGAGAACGGCAAGACCATCGCAAAACAATTCGGCGAGCTGAAAGTCGTACGCCCGATGCCCGTCGGTTGTGACGGCAAGGCATCGGGCGTGGTGATGATTGCGCAGTTCCCTTCCGCGTCGAGCCCGACGAAGAAGATGAACGTCAGGCTCAACGCGCAGACGACAGTGTCGTTCGAGCAGCAGCCGTAGCCGTCGATCCGACGTTCATCCTCCAGACGCCGCGGCCGTGCGTGGCCACGACCAGATATCCCGTGTTCGCGTTGTAATCGATGTCCTGGATGGCGACGATCGGCATGTTGCGGCGCTCGGACGTCCAGGTCGTGCCGCGATTGGCTGTCGAGTAAACCGCGGTATCGGTGGAGATCCAGATCCGATTGATGTCCGTCGGATGCAGTGCGATCGCGGTGGCGGGAACGTCGGGTAGATCGCCGGAGATGTTCTTCCACGTCGCGCCGCCGTCGTTGGTCATGAACACCTTTCCGGGCGTGGCCGGCGTGTTCGCGTTGTAGCCGTTGTAGACCACGTACAGCGTGTCCGCGCTGTCGTTGCCGGCGATGACGCGGCTGACGTAGCGGCGCGGCAGACCGACGTCCACGCGCTTCATGGTCGCGGTGCCGTCGGCGGCGTTGACGTCGAAGCGGTAGACGCTGCCGGTGCTCGTGCCTGCCCAGACCACGTTGTGATTCAGGCGCGAGACCGAGATCGAGGTCGGAACGCCGTCTGTGTTCTGCGTCGGGACGAGACGTTTCGAGCCGACGCCGCGCAGCGTCGAGCGATACACGCCGCGATTGCTCGCGCCGTAGGTGACGTTCGACTCGACGGGATCGAGTGCGAAGACGGGGACGAAGCTGGTGGTCTCGGTGTCGACCACGGTCGTGCGGCCGAAGACCTCGTACGACCAGCCGGAGTCGTCGCCGAAGTCCTTCACGCCGCCGTCGTCGTGGCGGTGCACGCTGAACTGGCTGCCGAGGTAGACGTGGCGGGGGTCGTGGGAATCGAAGAAGGCGATCGTGCCGTCGCCTGCGCCCCAGCCTTCCCACACCTTTCCATCAAAATAGCCGGCCGAGTTGTCCTGCATTCCGCCCAGAAGGATGTCGGGATTCGTGGGGTGGGAAGCGATGCGGTAGAACTGCAGCGTCGAGAGCGTGGTGTTGAGGTTTTCCCACTTGTACTCGAGCCCCGCGAGCGGCGCGTACGAGGGAGAGGTGACCGAGCGGCGCTTGCCGTTATCGGGCGCGCCGGCGGGTTGCGCGACTTTGCTGCCGCGATAGATCCCGCCATCGTTCGTGACGTAGATCTCGTTCGCGGGGCCGTAGAAGATGCCGTGAATGTCGGGATGGATGACGCGGGTCGGGTCCATCTCCGCGCAGGTGTGCACCGGCAGCCCGCTCTCGATGCGGAACGGCGATGCAGAGACGCGCGTGCAGTGCGGCGTTGTGTCCAGCCACGTTTTTCCGCCGTCGAGCGAGCGGTAGATCATGCCGCGCCACGGCATGATCACGAGGCGCCGCGGATTCTCGAGCGGCTCGGGAAGGATGGAGCTGTAGTTCGCTGAGCCGCCGATCAGCAGATCGTTCGGATCCTTCGGATTGACGCTGATGACGTTGTCGTACGAGCACTGCGTCGAGCAGTAATCGGGAATGCCGTCGCGCACCGTGCCGAGCCAGCGCCACGAGTTGCCGCCGTCCTCGGATTTGAAGAGGAGGGACATCGGCGTGAGGCGGTCTTTAGTCGAGTCGTACACCCCGTTCTCGTCGTAGTCGAGGCGATTCGCTCCCGCCTCATAGCCTGCATAGAGGACGCGCGGATTGGAGGGAGACATGCCGATTTCGATGCGGCGGAACTCGGGCGTGGTCTCGGGATTCGGAAGGCGCGTCAGCAGGCGATAGCGGCGCGTTTTGCTGTCGTAGTAGCTGAGCTTCGCCACTTCGGCCGGGAAGATGCCGGTGCCGCTCGCCTTGCGCGGCGTCACGTAGTTCCAGGTCACGCCGCCATCTTCGGAGCGAAGGATTCCGCCGTAGAACTCGCTCGCATACAGAAGATTCGGCTCTTTCGCCCCGCCATATTCGAGATCGAGAAATCCGCGGCTGACGTTTCCGGTGACGTCCTGATAATCCGCCGCCGCACGCACAAGCGTCCAGCTCTGTCCTCCGTCATTCGAACGGAAAACGCCCGGCTGCGGGCCATTGGGCGGCACTCGGAAGAATGTGCTGGAGGTGGTGATGGTGGCAGTGCTGGCGTACATCGTGTTCGGGTCGCGCGCGTCGAAGGCGAGGCCGGTGATGCTGCCGTAATTGAAGTTCCAGCCATTGCCCTGCGCGGGCAGCACCTGCCACGTTTCGCCGCCGTCGGTCGACTTGAGGATGCCCGCGCCGAAGATGCTCGTGCTGCCGTTCGGCTCGCCCGTGCCGGCGTAGACGATGTTCGCGTCGGCGGGGCTGTAGCGAATGATGTTGATGGCGAGGGAGGGGAGGGTGGTCTCGCCGATGGAGCGCCACGTCGCGCCGCGATCGGTTGATTTCCAGATGCCGCCCTGCGCGGTGCCGAGCAGCATGACGTTCGCGTTCTTCGGGTGAATGGCGAGCGTCAGTGCGCGGCCGCTGGTGTCCTGCGCGCTGTCGAGGCCATAGGTGATGTTGCGCAGCGGCGCCGGGCCGAGGTTCGTCCACGTCGCTTCGTTCGCGTCGGCACGGCGGGCGACGAGCTCGCGCAGCACGGCCTCGCGATGCACTTCGAGCGGAATGCTGCCCGTCGGGTAGGCGCGCTGTTCCCAATACCAGTGCTCGCGTGCGTCGGGATCGTCTTCGGAGCCGGCGGTGAACTCGCCTTCTTCGCGCGGTTCCCACGCGTGTGCGGTTTTGTGCTGCGGGACGGTCGTGCATGCGCCGGCGAGCATGGCGACAGCGAGCGCGGCGCACATGCGGGTGCGGATCGTGGACATAGGGCCTCCGGGATTTCTGCGGACATTGAAACAGAGCGCAAGCTCGCGCGCACCTGTTTCGGGACGAATGCGGCCTATGGTGCCATGAACGCGCTGGAAGCGACGACGAGCCACCGGCCCCGCGTCGTCGCTTACGAATGCCGCCACGCCGGTGCGCGCTTCGCCACGAAAGCGTTCAGCCCCTCGTTTGCGTCGTGCGTCTGCATCAGCTCTTCGAGATAGAGACGTTCGACATTCGCGAGACGCTCTTCGAAATCGTCGGCCTGCGCGAGCCGGAACGCCTTCTTCGCGAAACGGATCGACGAAGCGCTCTGGCGGTAGATCCGCTGCAGCCACTCGGTCGCACGCGCGTCGAACTCCGCCGCGGGGAAGACGGCGTTTGCGAGGCCGTGGCGTTCGGCGGTTGCGGCGTCGATGGGGTCGCCGGTGAGGAGGAGCTCGAGACCTTTGCGCGGCGCGAGTTGCCGCGAGAGCTGATACGCCGCGACGGGAGGGAACACGCCGAGCTGGATCTCCGGCTGGCCGAAGCGGGCGCGATCGGAGGCGAGGACGAAGTCGCAGGCGAGGGCGAGCTCGCAGCCGCCGCCTAACGCGGCGCCGCGCACGAGCGCGACGGTGACCAGATCGAGACGGGCCAGGATGCGGAAACAGTCGTGGAACGCGCCGAGCATTTTCGTGACGCGGTCGCCGAGGTGGTCCTGCACGCTGGCACCGGCAGAGAAGGCTTTTTCGCCGGTTGCGTCGAGGATCAGCACGTGACGATCGTTGCGCACCTGGCCGAGGGCGTCGCGCAGTTCTTCGAGCATGGTGATGTCGAGGATGTGCAGCGGCGGATCGGAGAGCGTGATGCGGTACGCGTGGTCGTCGGACGAAAAGGCGATCTTCGGCATGGCGGCGAGTCTAGCGCGCGGAGAGTTTTTCGTTGAAGGCACGGCCCCTCACCCGGCGCTTCGCGCCACCCTCTCCCCGCAAGCGGGGCGAGGGGCGAGGGGCAAAGCGGCGGGCATCCTCTCCCCGCAAGCGGGACGAGGGGCAAGAGGTGTCTCCCTTCTCCCCTCGGCGAGGGGAGAAGGTGCCGAAGGCGGATGAGGGGTGCGGCCGTTCTACCGCACGCTTCTGCGCCGCGACGGCGCTCCGGCGGCGGGGACGTTCGACCAGATCTCCAGCGAATGCGCGGTGAGGAGAAACACGTGACCGTTCGCGTCGAGGGCGATCGAGCGGACGTTCGACGGCACTTCGAACGACGAAGCGGCGGTCCAGGTGGCGGTCGAATAGAGCTCCGGTGCTTCGGCGCGGCCGGTGAGGATCGCGCAGGTCTCGCTGATGCGAATGCGTTGCGCGGCGTCGGGAGTTTTCGCGGTCAGGCGATCGCCCGCAGGCGCGAGCGTGTCGGCGGCGAATGAATACAGCTTGTCGCCGAGGACGTAGACGCGGTCGGAGGCGTAGGAGATCGAGGTTGCGGAGGGGGGTCGCGGCGCGGCCGCCGTTTGCACGGGATGCAGATCGTTGTCGATTGCGTAGACGCGCATCTCGTCGGGCTGATCGAACAGCACGAACGCGCGCGGGCCGATCACCGAGAGATCGCGAATCGCGCCGCTGAGCGTTGCCGTCGTGGCAAGCGAAGAGGGATCGAGCACCAGCGTCTTTTTGATGCAGCCGCCGGTCGTGCAGCCGGTCGAGAGCGACAGCCACACCGCGTTGCGCACGCCGTGAATCGAGAGCGGTTGCGCGTCGCTGCCTTCGCTCAGCACGCGCTCGTTGAGCAGCACACCTTCGTGCGACCAGGCGGAGACGGTGCCGTTCGCGGAGAGCGTGAAGAACGCCTGATCCGTGGCCGCGACGTCGATCGCGCCGGGCGCGCGAATGGAGGCCGTGAGGCGCAGACCATCCGCGGGGGTGAGTGCGAAGACGTCGAGCGCATTACGGCTGAAGAGGCCAATGCGTTCGGTCGCCGCGACGACTGTCGTGTAGTAGCTGTTCGCGAACGGAATCAGCGCAGACGGCAGTTTCGCGGCGTAGCGTGAAGCAGCGACGCCTTCGTTCGTTGCGAGCAGCGCGATCGTGCCGCTCACGTCGAGCGCGCTTGCATCGGCGGGCAGCGGCTGCTCGCGCAGCAGCGTGCGCGCGTCGGCATACACGGCCAGGCGCCGCGAGTCGAGTGCGAGCAGATCGTTGCCGGCGAAGGCGAGCTGCCGCGGTACGAAGTTCGTCGAGCCCGCGATCACGCGCACCGCGCCGGTGGCGAGGTCGATCACGTTGATGCCGTTGAAGGTGAAGAGCGCCGCGCGTGTGGCGTCGAGGGCGATGTTGCCGGTCGCAGCGCCGCTGACATTGAAGTGCCGCGGTTCGGCGGTCACGTCGCCATTGGCCCAGTAATGCAGCACCGTGTCGCCGCTCTCGCGAATCTCTGCGGCAGCGATGGCGGAGCCGCTGCGCGCGAGAAGCGAAGTCGGCGGCACGTTGATCTTCTTCGGCGTGGGCTGCGTCGCGAATGCGACATAAAGCGAGCCGTTCGGGAGGAGTGCAATCACCGACTGCGGACCGCTGACCGCATTGACGATCGTGTCGGCGAAGGTGAAGGTCGACGCGGCCACAGGCGGATTCGCAACCAGCGCCCAGATGGTTGCTTTCGGCCCGCTCGTCGTCAGCAGGCCGTTGTCGCGCAGGTCGCGCACGACTGCCGCTTCGCCCGCGTTCCAGCTCCGCTCGACCGATAGTGCAATGCCGTTCGCGTCGGTCTTCTGTTCCGTGACGTTTCCGGCGACGTCGGAGAACCACGCTTTGTTCGCCAGTGCGCGCACGCCGGTCGTCGCGCCGCTCGTGTAGCTCGCGAGCGGGAACGGCTTTGCGATCGACGCGACGTCGAGAACCACCAGACCGATGTCGCCCGCGGCGACATACAACATGTCCCCCGATCTCTCGAGGTCATGAATCACGTTATCCGTCCCCTCGGTACCCGCGAGCTGCTCTTCGAACAACTCGATCGGACGCGTGGGGCTGGAGAGATCGAGCCCGCGCAGCGTGCGATCGGGACCGGCGGCGAACTGCGCCTGCGATCCCGCCGCGATGGCATTCAGGCCGTACGGCAGTGTGGCGATGCGGCTCGTGCCGGAGATGATGTCCGTGCTCTGGCCGAAAAAGTCGGAGACGTAAAGATAGCTGTCCGCGGTTGCGTGCACCGCCGTCGCGCGGAGCGTCGTCTCGATGGTGGTGGTGTGTTGCGGCAATGAGGGAACCACGATCGAGAACACTTCCAGTGACGTGTCGCCGTCCGCTGCATAGAGATTGTTGCGGCTCGTGGAAAGCGAGGTCACGTTCGGCGAAGAGGTGTGCATCGCCGCACTGGTCTTCACCGGATTCGCGGCGTTGTTGACGTCGAAGTGATCGATGCCGTTGGTCGTGGCGACGAACAGGTACGCACCGGCGAGGACGATGTCGTTGATCGTGCCCGATGCGGCGAGCGAGGTGACGCGGGTGAGCTTCGCGTTGTCGCGCCGCACGACATAGAGACGCGAGCCGCTGCCCACGTATGCGTAGCCGCGGCCGTCTGCCTGCACGACGCGTGTGGAGCCGGGAATCGGCAGTGAGCTCGCCACGCGCGTTCCTTCGATGAGCTGCACGCCGTAGCCGGTGGCCATCCAGACGAAGTTGGCGTCGACGGAAACGTCGAGAGCCGTCGTGCGGAACGGATAGCTCTGCCGCGGCGTCCACGTGCAATCGGCGAATGCCTGCGAGGAAAGGGAGAGAAGAAGAGAGAGAACGAGAACCGCTTTCACACGCCCGCGCATGGGCCGATTGTACCGGGCTGCGCGATCGCGAGTGCTTTTCTCACATACGACGGATGGGGAACGGTATGCATCGACGCGGGATCGATCCACTCGTAGCCTTCGGGTGTTCCGCGCACCGTCGCGTCGTAAACGGTGAATTCGATTTTGCGCGTGGTCACGGTGTGGCGGAACGTGCCGATCCTTTCGCGCGAGCGCACCTCGAGCGGATCGCCGCCTAACAACGAGGTGTCGCCGTGCGGCAGGTGATACATCGCGTGCATGAGCGGTCCTGCCTCGCGTCGCATGAGCACGCGGCCGCGTTTGTCGACCACGCGATAGAGCGGGATGCGCAGCTCGCGCGTCGCTTTCTTTTCCTTCGGCGCGGGCAGTTCATCGACACGGCCGGTTGCGCGCGCAACGCACGGCTCGCGCAATGGGCAGACGAGGCAGGAAGGATTGCGCGGCGTGCAGATCAGTGCACCGAGTTCCATCAATGCCTGATTGAACGCGCGCGGCGAGCGGCACGCGTGCACGAGCGCTTCCGCGCGCGGCCAGGAGTCGCCGTCCGATCCATAAACCCGCGCCACGACGCGCGCGACATTGCCGTCGACGATCGGCGCGCGCCGTTCGAATGCAATCGAGGCGATCGCGCCGGCGGTGTAGCGTCCGATGCCGGGGATGGTCAGCAGCTCTTCGACGGTCGAGGGCACTGCACCGCCGAAGCGCTCCATCACCGCGATCGCGCCGTCGCGGAGCATGCGCGCGCGGCGGTAGTAGCCGAGGCCGGACCAGGCGGCGGTGACCTCATCGTCGGTGGCCTGAGCGAGGGCGGCGACGGTAGGGAAGCGCTCCATGAATCTCTCGAAGTAAGGCAGCACCACCTCCATCCTCGTCTGCTGCAACATCACCTCGGAAACCCAGACGGAGTAAGGGTGATAGTCGCGGCGCCAGGGGAGGGGACGCTGGTGGCGCGCGAACCACCGTTCGAGTGCGCGCGCGATGCGGGTGAGGTCTGCGGCTTGCAACCGCGGCTTATTGTATTCTTCGGCCGTTTTTCCGAGGGGCTTCAGATGACTGACGTGCACGCACAACCTGAGACGGAGCAGGGCAAATACGTCTACTGCATCATCAAAACAGACACCCCGCGCGATTTTGGATCGGTGGGCATCGGCGGTCGCGGCGATCGTGTGTACACCGTGCCGTTCCGCGAGTTCGCAGCCGTCGTTTCCAACTGTCCGCTGATCGTCTTCGATCCGACGCGCGAGAACGCTCTGGCGCACGAGCATGTGAACGAGCTCGTGATGAAGGATTTCACCGTACTGCCGATGAGTTTCGGCACCGTCTTCCGCACCGAGAACGACATCAAGGAGTTCCTCAAAGGGACGTACGAGGCGCTCAGCGACGTGCTCCAGAAGATGGAGGGGAAGATCGAGTTCGGTCTGAAGGTGAACTGGGACAAAGACCAGGTCGTCAAAGAGATCGAGACCGAGAACGAAGAGATCCGCCGGCTGAAGGAAGAGATTCAGTCGAGCACGTCGACGTCGACGTACTTTTCGCGCATGCAGCTCGGCCGCGTGGTCGAGTCGGCGCTGCAGGCGAAGGCGGATGCGTACGTGACCGAGATCTACGAAGCGCTGCGCGACGCGGCGATTGCGTCGCGGTCGAACAAACCGATCGGCGACAAGATGATCATGAACGCCGCGTTTCTGGTCGAGCGCGACAAAACCCGCGCCTTCGACGACCAGATCTCCGACATCGCAAAAAAGTACGAGAACAAGCTGTCGTTCCTCTACACGGGACCATGGCCGCCGTACAACTTCGTGAATATCCGGTTGAAACTGGAGCGGGCGGAAAGGTAGCGCGTTCGCGGTTGTCCGTTCTCCGTTGTCCGTTCAGGGCGCTGTTTTCACGGACAACGGATAACGGACAACGGACAACCAAAGCGCGACGAATTACATCTCTCGCCGCGCGTGTTCCCCCTGAAGAATGAACCGCCCCTGGATCGACTCCCCCTTCTTCGCCTCCTCTCTGGCCACGTGCGGGCTGGATGAGGAGACGCGTAAGCAGGTGGAGTTTTTCGCGGAGCATGGGTACGTCATCATCGATCCGCAGATTCCGGATGCGACGATCGAGGCGGTGAATACGGAGCTTGCGCCGTTTTTCGTGCCGCAGGCGGAGCCGTTTTACTCGGATGAGACGCGCGTGCAGGATGCGTGGACGTTCAATCCGCACGTGCGCGAGATTGCGATCGCGCCGCGCGTGCTCGACATCCTGCGCGTCTTGTATCGCCGCGAGCCGATTCCGTTTCAGACGCTCAACTTCCGCGTCGGCTCGCAGCAGCGGACGCACAGCGACATCATCCACTTCGACAGCATTCCGTACGGCTTCATGTGCGGCGTCTGGACGGCGCTCGAAGACGTCGATCTGCGCAATGGTCCGCTGCACTACTACCACGCCTCACACAAGCTGCCGCGCTTCGACATGCACGACATCGGCATCACCGCCGCGGGCACGGTCGGCTACGAGAAATACCACCTCTACGAAGACTTTGTGGAGGAGCTGATGAAGGCGCAGCGCGCGGAGCGGGTCGAGCTGAAGATGAAGCGCGGCCAGTCACTGGTGTGGGCGGCGAATCTCTTTCACGGCGGCACGCCCATCGTCGACAAGGGCCGCACGCGCCGCTCGCAGGTCACCCACTACTACTTCGAGGGCTGCCTCTACTACACGCCTCTTTTCTCCGACGTCGGCCTCGGCAAGATCGTCACGCGCCGCATCATCGACATCCGCACGAGCCGTGTCGTGCCGCAGTTCTATAACGGCCAGGAGATCTCCAACCCGGGCGAGTGGCCGCCGCAGCCGCTGCCGCCATGGGGCGCGGTCGAGAATCGCTCGCGACGCAAGGCGCGCGGGATCCGCGACGCGATCGCCCGACTTCTGAGACCATAGGCGCCATGGCGTTCCTGCTGGACGACATCATCCTGCTCCCGCTCAAGGGTCCGATCTCCGGATTCAAGTGGATCATGCGCACGATCCAGAAAATGGCGGACGAGGAGTTGATGAACGATCAGCCGTGGAAAGAGCGGCTCATCGAACTGCAGATGCGCCTCGAGCTCGGCGAGATCAGCGAAGAGGATTACGTGGCCGAGGAGAAGGTGGTGTTCCAGGCGCTGCGGGACATTCGCGCGCGCAAGGAAGAACTCGCGCGCCAGTACGCTGCCGAGCAGGATGAGGACGACGGCGGCATCGGCATTTACACGGGCTACGGCCGGTGATCGCGGAGCTCGACGAGCTCGCGAGTCGCCGCATCGTTCTCTTCGGCGGCAAGGGCGGCGTCGGCAAGACCACGATCTCGATCGCTGCCGCGCTGCATTACGCGAAGACGCGCGAGGTGCTGCTCTTCACGACCGATCCCGCGTCGAATCTGCACGATCTCGAATTGCCGCTGCGCATCGAGTCGCTCGACGCGGATGCGCTGTATGCGGATTTTTTAGCAGCGCATCTGGAGCAGTTCGTGGAGATCGGCGATCGCGGCACGTATCTCGATCGCGACGAAGTGCGGCGCCTGCTGGAACTGTCGCTGCCGGGCGTCGACGAGCTGATGGCGTGGATGCACATCGGCGAGCTCGCGGAAGAGCATCCGAACACGTTGATCGTGGTCGACACCGCACCGACGGGACACACGCTGCGCATGCTCTCGTCGTCGGAACATTTTCATCAGCTCGCGGCCGCGCTGGATGCGATGCAGGAAAAGCATCGGGCGATGAAGCGGCAGTTCACGCGCCGCGACGTCCGCGATGCGATCGACGCCTTCATCGACGACTTTGACGCGCGTGCGCAACGGCGGCGGGCGATGCTCACCGATGTCGCGCAGACGGCGTTCGTGCCGGTGATGCTCGCCGAGCCGCTGGTGATCGAGCAGACGAGGCGCCTCATCGAGGAGCTCGCGCCGATCGACGTACCGTTCGTGATTCTCAACCGCTCGCGAGGGGAGGAGATCGAGATGCCGCGGCGCGTCGTGCACGCGCCAAGAGCGTGCGCGCCGCTGGATAGTGCGGAACGCGTAGCGTCTTGGAGTGCGGAGGAAGTGGCGAGTGGCGAGTGGCGAGTTGCCAGGGCTGTATCGCCCGGGCGACAAGTCTCTGGCAACTCGCTACGCGCTACTCGCCACTTCGATCTCGCCGCACTCCAAATCCTTGCTGGCAAAGGTGGCGTGGGGAAAACCAGCTGCTCCGCTTCCATCGCCCTCCAGCTCGCGACGGCCCATCCGTACAACAACTTCGTCGTCATCTCCGTCGATCCCGCGCACTCCCTCCGCGACCTCTTCGCAAACATCGACATGCCGCAAAACCTGCGCGTCGAGACCATCGACACGCGCGCCAAGTGGCGGCGTTTTCGGGAGAATTTCGGCGAAAAGATCGAAGACGCCGTCGATGCGCTCACCCCGCGCGGCATGTCCCTCGGGCACGACGTGGAGGCGATGAAGCGGCTGCTCGAGATCGCGCCGCCGGGGGCGGACGAGCTGTTCGCGATCACCCGGCTCGCCGATCTGATCGCGGATGACTCGCTCGCCGGCATCGTGGTCGACACCGCGCCGACGGGGCACTTTCTGCGTCTCCTCGATCTGCCGAAAGAGGCAAGCGAATGGGTGCGCGAGTTCATGCGCCTTCTGTTGCGCTATCGCGATCTCATCCCCTCCGGTTCCCTGGGCGAAGAGCTCGTGCGTGCGTCGCGCGAGCTGAAACAGGTCGACGCCGCATTGCGCTCCGAGCGGGCGGCGGTCACGGTGGTCACCCGTCCCGAGCGGATCGTGCTCGCGGAGACGCAACGCCTCATCGGGGAGGTGCGCAATCGCGGCATTCGCGTGAACAGCGTCATCGCCAACTACGTCACACCCGAGGACGGTGACGCATGCGATCAGTCGATGCGCGCGCACGAGCTCGCGGCCTTGCAGTCGATCGAGGACGCGGTGCTCATCGAGCGGCGCGAGCGGCCGCCGATGACGCGCGAAGAGTTGCTCGCGCTCGTTCCGCTAAACTTCGGCGCGTGATTCTGTACGTGTACGCCGTCACGCGCGAAGCCGTGACGCCGGATGCCGAGGCGGTGGATGGCTCGCGGAGATTCGGGGCAGTGCATGCAGGGGCGATCTGCGCCGTCTTCACCCCCGTCGACGCGGAGGCGTTTTCGCAGGAAGTGATCGACCGGCGCGCGGGCGATCTCGAATGGCTCGGCGCGATCGGCTACCGACATCAGGAAGTGGTCAGCGCGCTGATGAAACAAACTACCCTCGTGCCGCTGCGCGCGTTCACGCTTTTCAGCAGCGAAGAAGCATTGCGCACGTACCTCGCCGAGAACGCGGAAGCGCTCGAGAAAACCTTGCAGCGCCTCGACGGCAAACAGGAGTGGACGCTCCGCATCGAGCTCGAACCGTCAAAGTGGAGCGATGCGCTGACGACCCGCGTCGCCTCCTTGCGCGAGATGCAGAACGACATCGCCACCTCCGCCCCCGGCAAAGCGTTTCTCCTGCGCAAGAAACTCGACGACGAAAAGAAGCGCGCCTCGCGCATCGCCGAAGAAGAGCTGGTGAGCGAAATCGAACGAGCGGTACTGACGAAGCTCCAGTGCGAGACCATCGCCGAAACGCGTGCGCGCCGCGAAGGCGCGTTCCCGCAGATCAACGTCCTTCTCAACCGCGACGAGGAAACCGTTTTGCAGGAATTGCTGAATGAGCTCGCATCGCGCTATGAATCCGACGGCGTGACGCTCGGCGTAACGGGACCCTGGCCGCCATACACGTTCGCAGGCGCAACGGACAACGGACAACGGACAACGGACAACCAACACCGACAACCGCCAACCGACAACCGACAACCAGCCCAATGACCGACCCCGAGCTCCCCCTCCTCGAAACTCTCGATCACCTGCTCGATCGCGGGGTGATCATCGCCGGCGAGGCGGTCATCTCCATCGGTGACGTCGATCTCCTCTACCTCGGACTCAACGTCGTGCTCGCAAACGTCGACGCGATCATCCGGACGTCAAGGCGGTGAAGTCGATCGTCATCGGCGCCCATCTGCTGCGCGACGACATCGAGCCTGTTGCCACGGCCGTCACTGTCGGCGATCTCTATCTCTCCACGCTCGAAGTCGCCGACGATCAACCCCTCGGCGATCGCGAACTGCTGCTGCGCGTCGCCGAACTGCGCGCAAGTCTGCTCGAGGTGGCGACCTTCGTCGCGATCCGCTACGGCTTCGCACTGACCGAGCTCGAAGATCCTTTCGGCAAATGCTCCTCGCATCTCGCGCGATGGAAGAAGGTGCTGACCGCGCATCGCGATCATGTCGAGATGACGCTCAAAGTCGCTGCGGCGACGGCGATGCTCCGTCCCGACCGGCGCGACTTCACGAGTGGCGCCGATTACCTTCGCGCGTTGCATGCGGCAACGCAGGCGTCGAATGTCGATCCGGCGTTTCGTGCGAATGCCGAGCGTTTGTTCGAGCCGCTCAGTGTGAAGCGGCGCTGGGAGCATCGCGACGAGCGATCGCTCGAGCTGGCGATGCTGGTCGACCGCGCGCGTCTGCATGAGGTGCAAAACGCCGGCGAAGAGCTGCGCGCGTCCTCGCACGACGTCCCGTTTCTCCTGTCCGGTCCGTGGCCTCTGGAGGTCTTTGCCGATGCTGATCGCGAATGAAGAAGAGGAACTGCGTCACGCGCTCTCGTTCACCGAGACCGTCGTGCCGGAGCGCATTTCCGCCGACTCGGAGGTGGTCGAGAACGGACTCGCGAAACTCGTTCTCTCCATCATCGAGCTCGTGCGAAAGCTGCTCGAAAAGCAGGCCCTCCGGCGGATGGACGCGGGCAATCTGAGCGACGCGGAGATCGAGCGGCTCGGCAATGCGCTGATGAAGCTCGAAGAAAAAATGGCTGAGCTCAAAGCCGCATTCGGGCTCAGCGATGAGGAGCTGAACATCCAACTCGGACCTTTGAAGATGTGGGAGTGATGTGGTACACGTGCGGGCGCAGCAAAGGTAGGGGAGGCGCGATTGCCAATCGATGATCGGGGTGCGCTCCAGCGACAGCCGCAAGGGCTCGTGGACATCCTCGACAAGATCCTGGATAAAGGGCTCGTGGTTGCGGGCGACGTCAAAGTGTCGCTTGCGAACGTGGAGCTGCTGACGATCCAGCTTCGCCTGGTGATCTGTTCGATCGACAAGGCGGAGGCAATCGGCATCAACTGGTGGCGATCGGACCGTTTCTATTCGAGCGACGCGCGTGCGGTGCAGGCGTCGGAAGATTACGAACAGCTCCGCAGCCGCATCGCCGACCTCGAACGTCAACTGAATGCTCGTGAGCTTCCCGCCGAGGGGGAGCCTGGAGAGAGGAAAGGGAGATAAGCCATGGCTGTCGAACGCGCCCCGGGCGGAACGAGTCTCATCGATGTTCTCGACCGAATTCTCGACAAAGGTATCGTCGTCGACGCGTGGGTTCGCATCTCGCTGGTCGGCATCGATCTGATCACGGTTGAAGCTCGCGTCGTCATCGCCTCGATCGACACGTATCTGAAATACGCAGAAGCAGTCGGCATCACCTCCACGGTCGCCCGTCCCGCGCTCGGACCGGGAGAAGGCGGCGGTGGAATGGGCGCGACGACAGCGACCGGTTCGACTGCCACGCGGCCGTAAAGAACGTGGCGAGTGGCGAGTGGCGTGTTGCCAGGGCGGGATCGCCTGGGCAGCACGCCATTTTTGTTTTCACGATGCGGGCGGTCGACAGGGTCGCGCGTTGTGTCATGCCGAGCGAAGTCGAGGCATCCCCCCCGGTGGAACGCGTGTCGCCTGTTCGAAGGGGATCCCTCGACTACGCTCGGGATGACAGGGGAGCGAGCGCGTCGTAGTCGCGCCGCGAGTGTCGCCCGGGCAGCACGCCATTTTTTGTTTTCACGATGCCGTCGACAGGGTCGCGCGTGTGTCATGCCGAGCGAAGTCGAGGCATCCCGCCCGGTCGAACGCGTGTCGCCGGTTCGAAGGGGATCCCTCGACTACGCTCGGGATGACACGGGGAGCGAGCGCGTCGTAGTCGCGCCGCGAGTGTCGCCCGGGCGACACGGCCCGGGCAACTCGCTACTCGCCACTCGCTACGACTCCTTCAGCCACCGATCGAACCAATCCCCCACCGTCTGAAACCAGAGCTTCGAGTTCTGCGGCTTGAGAATCCAGTGGCCCTCGTCGGGGAACACGACGAGGCGCGACGGCACGTTGCGGCGCTGCAATGCGGTGAAGAGCTGCAGCCCTTCTCCGACCGGCACGCGGTAATCGAGCTCGCCGTGCGTCACGAGCGTCGGCGTGGCGAAGTTCTTCGCGAAGCGGTGCGGCGACCACTTCTCGTACTGCTCCGGCTTCTCCCAGAACGGGCCGCCGAACTCCCACTCCGGGAACCAGAGCTCTTCGGTCACGCCGTACATCGACTCGAGGTTGTAGACGCCGGCGTGCGAGACGAGCGCTTTGAAACGATCCGAGTGGCCGAGGATCCAGTTCACCATGTAGCCGCCATAGGAACCGCCGGCGGCGCCGAGACGCGAGCCGTCGACGTACGGCAGCGCGGTGAGCGTGTCGACGCCGTTCATCAGGTCGGTGTAAACGCGGCCGCCCCAGTCGCCGGAGATCTGTTCGACGAACTGCTGGCCGAAGCCGCTCGAGCCGCGCGGGTTCGGCATCAGGATCACGTAGCCGCGCGCGGCGAACGGCTGCGGGTTCCAGCGATACGACCACGCATCGGTCCAGGCGCCCTGCGGGCCGCCGTGAATGAGCACGATCGCGGGATATTTTTTGGCCGGATCAAAGTTCGCGGGCTTGATGAGGTGTCCCTGCACGCGCGCGCCGTCGGCGCCGGTCCACCAGAGGTCTTCGCTCGACGCCATGGCCAGCTGGCCGAGGAGCGCGTCGTTTTCACGCGTGATGCGCGTGAGCTTGCCGTTGCGCGTGAGCGCGTAGAGGTCGGCCGGACGGCGGAACGTCGAGAGATTGAAGTAGATCGTCTTGCCGTCGCGTGCAACGCTGATCGAGCCGGCCGAGCCGCTCTGATCGAGCACCGTTGCGCGTCCGTCGAGCGTGATCTCGTACAGCGCGTTCTTCCCTTTCAGCGGCGCGACGGCGAACAGCGTTTTCGAATCGGGCGCCCATTCGATCTCTTCGATCCAGTCGGCGAACGTCTGCGCGACGCGCTGCGACTGACCGGTTGCGCGGTTGAACAGCCAGAGCTCCCACAGATCGGATTCGTAGCCGTTGCGCGACTGCGAGCGATACGCGATCCACTTGCCGTCGGGCGAGTATTCGGGCGACGTATCGGCGCCCGTGCGCGAGGTGATGCGCTTCGCTTCGCCGCCGCCGAGGGAGACGAGGAAGAGATCGGCGTTGGTGGAGCGCTCGGGATGCTCGTCGGTCGTACGCGCATAGACGAGCTGCTTGCTGTCGGGCGAGATGTCGAACTCGTCGCCGCCGCCGACCGAGAACGGCGGCGCGTCGAATGCGCCCGGCGTGAGATCGCGCGTGGAGCCGTTGAGCGCGACGTGAATGATGTGTGCGCGCGTCGGCTCCTGCCACGCGTTCCAATGGCGATAGAGGAGCGAGTCGATGATGCGCGCCTTGCTGCCGCGCTGTTCGGCGGCGGCGTCTTTCTGCTGCGTGCACTGCGGGTCGACACCGCAATCAGGGTAGACATCCGACACGAGCACGAGACCCGAGCCGTCCGGAACCCACTTCACCGAGCCCGCGCCGCCGGAGAGGCTGGTGAGCTTGCGCGACTGCCCCGTGGCCATGTCGTAGAGATAGACCTGCTTCGCGCCGCCTTCACGATTGGAGACGTACGCGAGCGTCCTGCCGTCCGGCGACCAGGCCGGACCTTCGTCCTGCTTCGTGCCGTCGGTCAGTTGCCGCGCGGGAGCGGAGCCGTCGGCGGGGATGAGATAGACCGCGCTGCGGCGCACGTTTGCCGCCAGATCGATCGAGCTCGCGTCGTACGCGACCCACTTGCCGTCGGGCGAGACGCGCGGCGCGCCGATCCGCTTCATCGCGGCCATGTCTTCGAACGTCACCGGCCGCTGCGCCGCCGCAGCGAACGCAAAGAGGAGAACCACCAGCAGTTTCTTCATCGGATGTACCCCAGCGATTTGAGATTTTCGTAGTACTCGTCGTTCAACTTCGTTGCCGCCGCACTCGACTCGCGCGGGCCGTAGCTGCCGATGCGCGCCTGCATCGCGAGCGCGCCGGGCATTTCATTCGAGGCCGGAAAGCCGAGCACGTCGAGGAGAGCCGGCGCGACGCTCCACGCGTTCGTGATGCGCAGCGGCATGCTCGATGCCACCACAGCGGAACCGCGCTGCCCTTCGCCCGGCATTCCCGTCATCACCACTTCGTAACCGCGTGCATGGACGAGCGCGATCGCGTTCGCGATGCCGTCGAGCGCGCGCAGTGACGCGGCGAGCTGCGTCGAGCGATCGCTGTGCTGGCGATTGAGAATGACGTCGAGCGCGGGGAGGTAGACCGTCGCAAAGTGGGGCCGCTCGCGGTCGACCAGCTCGAGAAAATTCGCGGTCGCGAGCGCGTCGACACGCAACGCATCGCCGTTCGCTTTCGCGAAGATCGACT
The DNA here is from genome assembly GCA_030857085.1 of Acidobacteriota bacterium. Lineage (GTDB taxonomy): Bacteria > Acidobacteriota > Thermoanaerobaculia > Gp7-AA8 > Gp7-AA8 > QHVT01. The sequence goes on from JALYOB010000003.1 coordinate 17,686, forward strand.
CGGGGCCGACCTCGTGCAGGCCGGCATCGCGCAGGTCGGAAGTCGCCCACCAGTTGACGGCGACGCTCGGCACGCCGCGATTGGCGAAGATCTCCCAGATGTAGTCGCGGCGCCGCACGGTCGGCGGGAGAGGCTCGCGGCGGGCGATGCCGACCCGCGGAGCGATGCTCATGAGCACGGCGTCGGAGCGGGAGATCTGTTGCAGCACGTGCGCGCCGCCGCGGAAGCGCACTCCCTCGATCGCGCGTACGCCGTGCTGCTCGGTGTGAACGCCGGTGCCAAGGGAGGCCCAGCGCTCGGTGGTGGAGGCGCCGGAGATCGGAGCGATTTCCTTCACGAAGCCGAACGCGTGCGCGAGCTCGGGGCGCGATTCCAGGATGTCGAAGGTGAGGCCATCGACCGCGATGAGCACGACCCGGCGGGCGGTGGGCGTCGTGACGACCATCGGATCGAACGTGAGCGGTTCGCTCGTGACGTACGCGGGCACGAAGAGCAGCGCGATGAGCGCCGCGGCGGCGACGGACATCGGGATGCCGCGCCGCTTCTGATGAATGGCCGGGACGCGTTGCAGCTCGTAGATCGAGAACGAGAGGAGAGCCGCGGAGACGACGATCGTCGCCACGAGGAAGAAGATGACCGTGAGCACGACCCCGACGATGAGCTCCGAGAGGGGAGGGTGGGTGTCGAAGCCGAACCACCAGATGGCGAACGGCGCGACCAGCAGCGCGCTCGCGCCGAACGAGATCGCGAGCAATGCCCGCGGCCCTTCGATGGGTAACGCGGGGCGGAGTTTGAGGACGAGGGCGATGAGGACGACCAGGGCGAACGACGCCGCCAGCCATGCGGCGGCATACGTGCCGTAGAGCGCGAGCGTCTCGAGCGCCCGGACCGGGTAGTTGCGGAACACCATCACTGCCGCGAATGGCAGTGCAGCAAAGATGGCGATGAGGAATGCCGCCTTGAGGGCAACGGTTGCGAGCTCGAACCAGAAGGCACGGGAGCTCCAGGGATCGAGCGCGAACCAGCGCTCGATGCCATGCGTGAGATACCCGCGCTCCCGAAGCTGCCGGCGAAGTGCGTCGACGTCGGACACGGGCGCATAATAACGACGCTTCGCGTCCAGGTCCGCGAACGTTCCACAAAAGGAGATTGTGATGTTCAACCGCTTTGCTGCAGTGCTGTCCATGGTGTGCGCGTTGTCGGCTGCCGCGCAGGAAGTGCCTCGATCCGAAGTTGCAACGCCGGCTCGTTCCCTTCGCACCGGCGATGTTTCCGCCAACACCGTGAATGACGGCACCCACGGCTCGATCGATTTCACGTCGCCGTCGGGCTACACGACGACGGGCGTGCTGCTGACGGCAGACCCGCTTTACCCGTTCGTCATTGCGAAAACAGGCACCGCCACTTCGGGCAGCGCATTCAGCGTCTTCAACTCCGCGAACGCCGAGCAGTTTCGCGTGCAGGGGAACGGATTGGTGGGTATTGGTACGAGCAACCCGTCGGACCTGCTGCATGTTTACGGCGCTACGGGAACCTCGCTCGCCGTGCAGGCACACCAGAACACGTGGAACGGCGTCACGTCCGCGACCGATCTTGCGAAGCTCAACCTCGGGTTCTGGATCGACTCGCTCGGTGGCGGCTTGAAAGACCTCGCGACGATCGCGGTGCGCTCCGGCAATCCGGGCGGCGACTGGCGCAGCAGCATCGTGTTTCTGAATCGCGACTCGACGGCGACGCAGTACGAACGCATGCGCGTCGACAGCAGCGGCAACATCGGCATCGGAACGACCACGCCGACGGATCTCCTGCACGTTTCCGGTGCACCAGGAACCGCGCTCGCGGTTCAGTCGCACCAGGCCGCGTGGAGCACGACCAACAGCACGATCACCAATGCTACGGATCTCGCGAAAATCAACCTCGGCTTCACGATCGACTCGGCGTTCCCGACCGGTTTCAAAGATCTCGCGACGATTTCCGTTCGCCCAGGCAACGCCGGCGTCGACTTTCGCAGTCACCTGCTGTTCTTCAACCGCGACGGGAGCGGCAATCAGCTGGAGCGGATGCGCATCGACAGTTCGGGTAACGTCGGTATCGGCACGAGTGCTCCCTCCGAGCTCGTTCATGCCATGGGCGCTCCCGGTTCTTCGCTCACGATCCAGGGCCACCAGACGAACTGGACGAGCATCACCAATGCGACGGACGTCGCGAAGCTGAATCTCGGCCTGTTGCTCGATGCTTACGCCGGCTTCAAGGATCTGGCGACGATCTCCGTTCGCCCCGGCAACGCGGGCGGCGACTGGCGCGGCCAGATGGTTTTCTTTACCCGCGATTCGGCCGCCGTGCAGCAGGAGCGCATCCGGATCGACGGAATCGGAAACGTAGGCATCGGGACGAACGCGCCGACGGCGAAGCTGCACGTCGGAGGTGACGTCCTGGCGAGCGGCAACCTCGTCGCGACCGGAAACGTCGGCATCGGGATCACGACCCCCGCCTACAAACTCGACGTCGCCGGAAACATTCACGCCACCGGCACGATCAGCGGCGGAACGGTCGTCGCGACCTATCAGGACGTCGCGGAATGGGTGCCGTCGAATGCTGACCTCGCTCCGGGCACTGTCGTCGTCCTGAACCGCTCGCAGGAGAACGAAGTCATGGCTTCGACGCACGCATACGACGCGAGCGTCGCCGGCGTCGTCTCCGCGCAGCCCGGCCTCATCCTCGGCGTCGCCGCGCCGACCAAAGAACAGATCGCAACCACGGGCCGCGTCAAAGTGCGCGTCGACGCGACCGCCGCTCCGATTGCCATCGGCGATCTCCTCGTCACCAGCGACAAGCCCGGTGTTGCGATGAAGTCGATGCCGCTCGATCTCGGCGGCGTCGCCATCCACCGCCCCGGCACGATCCTCGGCAAGGCGCTGCAGCCCCTCGCAAGCGGCGAAGGGGAGATTCTGGTTTTGTTGTCGCTGCAGTAATGAAAAATGGATGCACGCGCGCTGCGCGTGCATCCATTTTCGTGGCGAGTGGCGTGTAGCGAGTTCCAGAGCGTTGTCGCTCGCTGCGAATGATGCGCGAGCTCCCGCAGCTGTCGCCCAGGCGCTACTGCCCTGGCAACGCGCCACTCGCTACTCGCCACCGCGCGCAGCGCGCGGAATAGCCCGCCCAATCGCACGTTGTACACGCCGGGTCCATGGACTCCTCACCCCCCACCACGACCGGCCGCCGTTCGCTGCCGAAATTTCTTTCAGGACTGCTTCTGCTCGTCGGTGTCGGCGCGCTGAAAGCCAAGGCCGTCCTGCTCGTGCTCGTCGAGCGCGCACGCATCCTCTTCGTCAATCCGTTCGAAGGCTTCGGCACGATGCAGTACGCCATCGCCGGCGGCTCGTTCGTCGTCACCATCGCCGCATACGCCCGTCAGTGGCCGCTCGCGGTCGTGGTCGGATTCGTCGTCATCACGCTCATTCACGAAATCGGACACGCCATCGCCATCCGCGCGAAAGGGCTGCGCGCCGGCTTCATGGTCTTCATCCCCTTCATCGGTGGCGCGGTCACGCTCAAAGACCAGCCGGTGTCCGCCTACGACGACGCCCTCATCGGCCTCGCCGGTCCGGTCGCCGGCACCATCGCCTCGCTCGCATCCTTGCAGCTCTACAAGTGGACGCACGATCCGCTCTGGCTGCTGATCGCCTTCTTCGGCTTCGCCCTGAACCTCTTCAACCTTCTCCCCATCGGCATGCTCGATGGCGGACGCATTTCCGCGGCTGTCACGAAATGGATGTGGCTGTTCGGCGGCGGCGCGCTGGTCTACAAGGCGTTCGATCAGCCGAATCCGCTGACCATCATCATCACCGTCCTGGCCGCCTTCCAGGTTTACGCGTCGATCCTCCGGGAGAAGACCGACAAGCAGTTTTATGAAGTCACTCCGACACAACGCGCCGCAATTGCTGTCCTCTATTTCGCGTTGATCATTTTCCTCGGGCACCAGACGTGGATGACGTATGACCGTCTGGAACTGCTCAGGCAGTGATGTCTGATACGCTACCGCCCCTCGTATTCACATGACGCTGTTCTCGCTCATCGCCCTCGCGTTCGGAATGATGGCCTCAGCCGCCGATGCGGCGATGCCTCGCCCCGCGTTTGCCGCGATCGCGATTCACCGCGGCTCGCGTCCCTCGCGCCGCGTCGTCCGCGCCGCCTCGCGCGTGATCGCTACGACCCGCAGCGAAACGCGCCGCCGCAACGCGCTTCGTCCGCTGCGCCGCATGCTCGCGCCGCTCACCGGCGCCGCTGCTCCTCGCGCTCCCGCCTCGCGCGGTTGAGCACGCGCGCTTCGCTCCCATCGACGCGGCCCCGCCGCGAACTCGCAGTTTCTGAGAAACCACCATGATCGACAAAGTACTGACGATGATTTTCGGCTCGAAGCACGAGCGCGACGTGAAGGCCATGCGCCCGATCGTCGAGGCCATCAACGCGCTCGAGCCTTCGATCTCCGCCCTCTCCGACGACGGCCTGCGCGGCAAAACCGATGAATTCCGCGCGCGCCTCAAGCGGTTCGTGCAGGCGATCGACGACGCGAAGAAAGAAGTCCCGCGCGACGAGAACGCGATCAAGGCCGCACAGGCCGATCTGCAGCAGGCGCTCGATGACCTCCTTCCGGAAGCGTTCGCCGTCTGCCGCGAAGGCGGCAAGCGCGTGCTCAACATGCGGCACTTCGACGTGCAGCTGATGGGCGGCATCGTGCTCCATCGCGGGCGCATCG
>JALYOB010000306.1 GCA_030857085.1 Acidobacteriota bacterium
TACTCGTCCTGGTGTCTTTCGCAGACCCACTGCGGCTTCTATTCTGACGAAGTGTGCTGGGGAAAGTGCAAAAGTACCGGCTACTGACGCGGGTTCACGCGGAGTAGCAATCAACGCCAGTGCGCCACGAATACACAGCTACTGCGAGATCACGAGTTCGACGCGGCGGTTCTGTTGCCGGCCCGAGGCATCGTCATTCGTTGCGATCGGGGCGGATTCGCCGAGGCCGACGGTGGTAATGCGGTCGGCGGAGACGCCGCGGTTGACGAGATAGTCGCGCACGGCGGCAGCGCGTTTTTCAGACAGGCGCTGGTTCAGCTCTTCACTGCCCACCGCGTCCGTATGGCCTTCGACCGAGATGCGGATTTCGTCATTCACGCGCAGCTGGTCGGCGATCTTCGACAAGGTGTTGCGCGCGCCCGGCTTGAGCACGGCTTTGCCGGTGTCGAAGAAGAGGCCGGGAAGGGTGACGATGAATCCGCGCTCGCTCTGACGCGTCTGCGCGAGTTGCGAGAGCGACTGCTGCATGGTTTCGATGCGCTGCTGATGCTGCGCGTCGCGGCGTGCGAGCTCGGTCTGCGCCGTCTCGAGCGCGGCCGAAGTCTGGGCCACCTGCTGGCGAAGCTGCTGCGCTTCCGCCTCGGCCGTCGCGCGGCGCTGCTCCGCTTCAGTGATCGCTGCGGCGCGGGTGCGGTCTGCTTCCGCGCGGAGGCGTTCGGCTTCCTCACGCTCGCGCTGCAAACGCGCCAGCTCGTTGCGCTGATTCGTCAGTTCCTGTTCGCGCGACGCGAGCGCCTCGGCCGTGGAGCGGCCTTCGCTGCGCTCGCGCTCGAGCGCCTGTTCGAGCGTCGCGATCTGATTGCTCATCGACGTTTCGCTCTGGCGCTCGCGATTCTGAATCGACTGCAGCGCCATCCGCTGGTCTTCGACCTGGCGGCGCAGCTCATCGACCTGCACGCTCGTCGAGGTGCCCTGCATGAGCGCAGCCTGATAGCGCTGCATGAGGTCGTCGAGTGCCTGCTCGGCGGCGATGCGCGCGGCACGGTCTTGATCGAGACGCGCGCGGAATGCGGCGTCGTTCGACGCAACCTGCTGGCGCAGCCGTTCGAGCTCGGCCTGCTCCGCCTGGCGATTCGCCGACTGCGTTTCGAGCTGGCGGCGCAACTCGGCGGCCTGCTGCTCGGCCGCGAGACGGCGCTGTTCTTCGTCACGTGCGCGGGTGTCGATCGCGACCTGCGCGAGGCGCGTGCGTTCGGCGCGCAGCTCGGGCAGGCGAGGGCTGACTGCATTGCGGCGCGCAAGAAGCTCGAGGCGGCGCGCTTCCATCTCCGCGACGTACGCGAGGTGGTCGGCGCTTTCGCTCTGCTTGTCGGTCTTCGCGACCGTGCGGGCGGTTCTCAGGTTCGCCTGAATGCGTTCGAGCTCGTTCGCTGCGAAGCGCTCGGCGCCCGCCGCGCGTGCGGCACGGAGCGCACTTTCGGCAACGATCACACGGTCCATGGAGGTGGCGCCGCGGTTGATCATCATCGACGGTGGCGTGTAGAGGTCGATCGAGCTCGTTCCTCCGAAGTTGCCGATGTCCGTCTGCAGGTTGCGGATCTCGGTGTTGGTGTTGAGCAGCATGGCGTGCGCTTCGGCGGCCATCGCTGCGGCGCGCGCCTCCACGGCGCGGCGTCCCGCGTTCTCACGGGTGCGGCGGTCGTTGTTGTTCCAGTTCGCGCGCGCCTGGCGGAGGCGGTCCGCCGCCTCGTTGTACAACTCGCGGGACAGGGTGGCCGCACCGGCGGCCTCGGCCGCCGCGAGCGCGGTTTCGGCACTGGTCAGCTGCGACTGTGCAGCTGCTTTCTCTCGTTCAGTTCTCGACTGCGCGCCGGCCGGAATGACCAGCAGCAGAGCGAGCAGGAGAGAGACATGTCGCATTGTCGATCTCATGTGTTCTCCTTTCATGAAGGAGCTGTAGTGCAAGATCCGGGGCCAGCCGGGACTGTGGAGGCCTTCGTTGAGGCGCCCGCCTTCACGCCACAGGCGGATTCGACTCTCGCTGGTGCCGGCTGAACCCCACGACGAGTGCGCCGAACGTACCGACGATCAAGCAGAGCGGACCGGTCACGAAGATGCCGAGCAGCGGACCGAGGTTCGATCGTGAAACGAGCAGCGGTCCGCCGAAGCCGACTACGAATCCAAGCGCACGAACTTCAGGCCGAAGCTGAGCGCATGACCGACGATGTTCCTCGCGTCGACGATGCCGAGGAGAAGAATCGTCGCGACGGCTGCGGCGACGAATGAAGCGCGGTCGCACACCCGCCCCCGCAGCGCTGCACCTAAGATCTCGCGCTAATCAAGCGCGCGGAAGCGCGCAGCCACGAAACAGCGGCCGCCTCTGACACCGCCGCGTGCCCCGCCTTCTCGTCGCAATTCGATCCGCTCCCCACGATGCATTGACCGTGTCGCGGCCGTTGCGGTCGATGTACTTCACTCCTTGCAAGCGGCGCGACGCGCGGCGACGAGGAGTAAGAACAGCACCGAAAAACCAAGACCGAAGCCCTAGACTGCAGCGGCTGCGATGCGGGCAACGACTGCGATTGTGCTCACGTTTCCCTGAAGCGCCTGATGGACTACCGCGCCGACGATTGCACCAACAACAGAGAATGCAACTGAGCTGCGCCGCGGACCTCACATTCTTCGATTCTGTGTGATCGCTTCACCGTTTGAGGAACCGGTGATTCGCTCCGCGGATCCTGCGAGTTCAATCTCTCGGTAAGTGGTCACCAGAGCGAACAGTTCGCGTATGAATTCTTCCACCCCAGCCGTGTTGGGGTCGAACCCAATAGAGTCTCCCGAGTCACACAGCACGCGAAACATCGTCTTGGGATAATAGGAAATTCTGCGGACAGACGCGTACGCGACAAGTCTCTCGCGACGAAGCCGATCGCGCACGATCAATCCCTGGGGCGACAGCGTCAGGCTGCGCCATCCCGAGCTCACATAGCGTGATAATAAAAACGCGACCAGCAGCAGCCCTAATGTCCTGAACAGGATTGAGAGATCACGCCACGTAAGGAGAAATCCCACGATCAGAGTGAAACTCAGCAACGCAAGCACGAACCGCTCGCCTGCGGCGTCTCGAATCGATAGGTTACCCTCTCTAGTGGACCTGGTCATCGGCCTTCCTTTTGGCTAGATCCGTGGCGGCCTCTGTTGTGTGCTCTGTCGCTCGCCTGGCGACCTCAGGTCGCTGGAGCAACTTTGTGGCCGCCGCTTTTGCCGCCGCCTGTCGCGACGCCGTTCGTTGCGCGGCGGAACGCACTATGTGATCAGCAGAGCGCCGTGCAGCAGCTTGAGAGCTTGATCCTTCAACGGCTGCCTTTACAGCCGCCCCAACCTTCGCAGTCGCTGCCGTACCTACAGCACCTGCTGCTGTATCGACTACGATGCTGGTAGTGTCTAATGCATGCGTCGAGGCCTTGCCATCTAGTGCGCGTTCGCCATACCAGCGTACCCAGCGGCGGCGCCTACTGCGCCGACCTGCCACGCCAAAGACAGTCCCCGGGTAAACCCAGCAACCGCACCTACCGCTGCCCCCGATGCGGAAGAAAGCGCGATAGCTCTCAAGCTGAAGTTACCACTGTAGATCTGCGTAGCAATTTCTACCCCTCCACCAATGACTCCACCCGCGATTGCGCCGGCGGCTGCGAGGGGGCAAGTGGGGCATCGGCCGTCCGGGTCCGTCGCATTGACGGGATTGTTCAGGACGTACGCGTAACGGTTCCACGTTTGCGCTCTCCCGGCATCCGCGCTGTCCCACGTGGGATCCACCGATAAAAACCTTCCCGCGTACAGGTTGTAATACCGCGCGTGCATGTAGTCGATCGAGCCGCCGTCGCGTTCGTGGCCGGTGAACTGCTTGCGTTCCCGTCGCTGGCCACGGTGCCGGCGTTGACGCCCACTTCGGCTCCGAAGCCTGACGCACAACCTCGCGCACGATCGTGAGAAACTCGCCCCCGGCCGCCGTGCCGGACCGCAACACCGTCGTGGGCGACACGAAAAGCGACGCCACGTCGAAAAGTCACGACGGCACAAGCCGTTCGCGACAGAATCGCACTGCACCAAGGTCGATCCGCGACCAGCGCGTCCAAAATGCGCAATCGCTCGCGGCTGCTAAGGTCGTGCCTCGTTGTTTGGAGGCGGAACGATTGCGCGGTAACTGTGCTGAACGAGAAGCATCTCCGTTGACGGAATCGGCTGCCGCATTTCGGTTTCCCGCAGGACAGCAACCGCATCTGAGCCATCGCCGATCAATAGCGGAACAAGAGCCCACCAGCCATGCTCGCTCTTAGAGGCGCGAAGATGCGATACGACGAGCGTGTTCGCCGGAAGTTCTCCTATCGTGCGGCCGCCGGGCTCTTTCAATGGCAGCGCCGCCCTTGTCCGATAAGCATGATCCGGCGCAGTCACAATGGCCCGAGTCGCTGCAATGCCAATCACGACGCCGCCGACGAACGCGACCAGCAGCCCCACGGCTCTATCACTGAATCTGAACGCCATTGTAGTAAACAGCAACGGTCCCGCCATCCGTCGGAATAATTCCATTTTCGTTCATGAAGTTCCACCGCGGCCCCGGAGTCGTTGCCGTGCGAATGTCGTCCAGCAGTCCTTCGGGAGAAATGCTGTTCAGGAATGCAAAGATTTCGAGTTGCAGCGCCATTGCCGAAGCAACCTTGCTTAACGCGTCCATCGAGACGGTAGTACAGTTCGGCCCGAGAATCCCATATCGGCCATATTCGCCGCTCAGAAGGTACTGAACGAAGAACTGCGAATATTTAGACGCCGAACTAACTTGGCGTCCCGCACCAGCGAGTGCCGCGAAATGCCCAATCATCGCCAGATCATCTCGCTTCGAGGTCTGCCACGTGAGCGTGTTCCCACGTCCGTGAGACGCTTGGCCTTCAAGGAACTTACCCCAACTGTTCCAGATACGGAGCATTCCCTCTCCCCACAGCAACCTCTCAGTCGCACCATAGCGCCCGTAATCGTACGTGTAGTCGTAACCAGGGCCGTGAACGCGCAGAGCGACATGGCCGAAATTCGTCGTCCCACCGCCACTCGAATCTCGAATAAACAGCGTCCAGTCATTCCCGTCTGGATCGACGTATTTAACCGGATTGTTAATCGCATAGGAGTATCGATTCCATGACTGAGGAATCGCTGGTTTCCCAGGTGCCCTATCAACCGATAAGAACCGTCCCGCGTACGGGTTGTAATACCGCGCGTGCATGTAGTCGAGCGAGCCGCGGTCGCGTTCGTGGCCGGTGAACTGTTTGCGTTCGCCGTCGGTGGCGTTGGCGGTGGTCGCGGTTTCGCGGCCAAAGGGGTAGTAGGTGTGCTGAGAGATCCGCGCTCCGCCGTTGCCGGTGATGAGGCGCGGGGTGCCGAGGTGGTCGAGGTGGTACTGGTAGCGCTTGACCGGACCGGGGATGTCGGAGGCGAGCATTTGCTCGCCGCGGTAGACGTAGTCCTCGTTCCACTGCCACACGCCGCTCTCACGGGAGAAGCGGCGAAGGACCTTTCCGCTCGTGTCGCGGATGGTCCAGTCCGAACGCGTCTCGCTTCCGGTCGCACCGGTCAGCTCGATCGTGGCGATCCGCTCGTCACTCGCCGTGTAGACGTTCGAGCGCCATTTTCCACCGACGTTCGACTTCGTCATCACGTTCAACGCGTCGAACTGAAACGAGTCGGGGTGATACGACGTCAGGTTGCCTCCGGCATCGTAGCTCGCGACCATGTTCGCCATCTGTGCGCTGGTCGACTCGACCCCCGACTTGTCGATCCGGTTCGTCGCCACGTCGACGCCGAGGATCGCAGTCGCCTCGGTCCCGGTCGTGATCG
>JALYOB010000753.1 GCA_030857085.1 Acidobacteriota bacterium
GTTCGACGTCGACTGGTTCTGGTTCTGGCAGAGCAAGCAGCAGATCGGCTGCGCGACCACGGACGCGAACGGCACGTTCCAGCTCAAGTTCCGCTGGTGCTGCGGGTGGTATCCGTGGTGGTGGTGGCAGTTGCGGACGTGGCAGATCGATCCGAAGCTCGCGGCCGAGCTGCAGCAAACGCTGCCGGCCGAGGTGCGGATCAAACCGATTCCCCTGCCGGATCCTGTGCCCGATCTCGGCGCGCTCGAGGCGATGATCCCGCAGAGCCGCATCGCATCGCTTCGTCCCACCGCACCGCCGTCCGTGCGCACGAAAACCGCGCAGACCGCGCCGCCGGACAAATTGCTGCAGGCGACGACGAGCGAGTTCCTCACGCGCGCCGAAGCGTTGCGGCCGGTGCTCGCCGATCTGATCCCGAATCGCAACGGGCTGCGCATCTGGCCGTGGTACCCCTGGTCGCCGTGGCGCGACTGCAATCCCGATGTGATCTTTCAGGTCAAGCAGTTCTGCGACGGTGAAGTGAAGACGATCGTCGATCAGACCTACTGGCAGACGCAGTGGGACATCCCGACGTCATACAACGTCACGCTCATCGCGAACAACGACGCCTGCTGCGCAGGTGACACCGACTGCGGCGATCCCTGTCTGTCGATCTCGCGCGTCTGCGACATTCTTCGTTCGCAGATCGATCAGACCACCGGCCCGAGCTCCGGCCTCGCCTATCCGGGCGCGGCATCGCCGGGCAACAAGGTCAACGCCGATCGTCCGTTCGCCGGCGACATTTCGGTCTACGGCCCCGCGGAGTGCATGGGCGAGGACGTCGACTACTACGCGGTCGAGGTGGCAAAGTACAACGGCGGCTGGAGCGCGTATTCGCAGGTGCCGGCGACGGATCTCGCGCCGTTCAATCGCACCTACCACGACGCGAACTTCAACAACCTCACGCTCGCGTACATCCCCACCGTGGTCGGCGGAAAAGCGGTCTATCCGTCGCGCAGCAAGCTCGAGCCGGCGGGCTGGTTCTGTTTCGGAAACAACTGTCAGCTGCTCTTCATCTGGAAGACGAGCTCCGCGACGCTGGGCGACGGCACGTATCGCCTGCGCGTGCAGCCGTACAAGGAGACGTCGCCGGGCGTGCTCACGCCGCAGCAGCTGCCGGAGTGTTTCGACGGCGAGCCGAACGAGATCGTGATCACGATCGACAATCGCCCCTCCCCCGATCCGGGTCACGTACCCTCCGGCACCCTCGGTCACCCGTGCGGCACCGGCACGGTACACACCTGCACGAAAGAGCCGGACTGCGACGTCGAGGCGATTCGTCTGCGCCGCGCGGACGGCACGACTGAAGACATCCTCGCGTGCGGCATCTACACGCGGCAGCCGGGCGACTCGATCGAGATCGATTTCGCGGTCGATGATCGCGACGATCATCTCGCCTTCTACACGTTCGACGCGCATTACGCGGAGAGCCAGGTGACCGATCTGCTGACCGGCACCGTGCTCGTGTCCAACGGTGCCGACGCGGTCGGTCCGGCGTACTACGACGCGCTGACGCAGGGTGCGACTGCGCCGAAGTGGCACGGCGGCAAGATGACGGTGACGATTCCGGCCGCGCAGATCGCGCTCAAGTTCCCGGAGCCGTGCTGCTATCTGCTGCGGCTGCACGCGTACAAACGGACCATCGTCAGCTGCGATCACCGCTTCCTGCACGACAACGTGACCGAATACAGCTTCTTCTACTGACACCATGCTCGGGATCGATTTCGCCGCCGCCGCGCTCTCGGTGCTCGCCGTCTGGCGCGTCACGCATCTCGTCGTCGCCGAGGACGGACCGTGGGACGTCTTCGCACACATGCGGCGCGCGGCGGCGGCGATCGGTCTCGAGCGTCTCGTTTCCTGTTTCTACTGCGCGAGCGTATGGGTCGCGCTGCCGTTCGCGCTGCTCGTCGAAAGGCGCTGGCAAGCGCTCGTCATCGCGATCCCGGCGCTCTCCGGCGGCGCGATTCTGTGCGAGCGGCTGACGGCGCGCGACGACGCGCCCGCCGTGTGGTTCGAAGAAAAGGAGGAAAGGTCATGAGCTGCTGTGGTGGTGGACGTTTTCGCATTGCGTCATCGCCGATGCCGCGCGCGGGCGGCGGCGCTGTCTCGCACGATGTTCGCGCGACGCATGTGGTGTTCCGTTCCGAAAGCGAAGCGCCGCTGGTGGTGATCGGCGGCGTCACGAAGACGAAGTACCGCTTCGCGGGCGTCGACGACGAAATCGCCGTCGACATCCGCGATCGCAAGTCGGTGCGCAGCGTGCCGCGGCTGCGCGAGATGCGCGTCGTTTGAAAT
>JALYOB010000307.1 GCA_030857085.1 Acidobacteriota bacterium
GCTCAGGATGACACCGACGCCACGCAGCGAAACGTCGCGTACACGTACGGGTAGTTCGGGCGGAACCAGTTCCGGAAGCTGCGGCGGACGACCGTGCGATCGGTCGCGGGCGACGCGCCTTTCATCACGTAGTGCTTGCCGTCGAAGAAGTCGATCGAATATTGCGGATACGACCGCATCGGCGCGAAGCCGTCGAAGCCATCGAACACGGTCGAGGTCCACTCCCAGCCGTTGCCGACCAGATCGTGCACGCCGAAGGGGCTGACGCCGTTCGGATACGAGCCCACGGGCACCGGCTCGAACGACGCGAAATCGAAGTTGCCGCGCGTGCGATCCGGTGGCGCATCGCCCCATGGGTAAGGGCCGTCATCATCACCGAACGCGGCGCGATGAAACTGCGCCTCGCTGGGCAGCCGTTTGCCTTTCCACCGCGCGAATGCTGCCGCTTCGTCATGAGTGACGTAGACCGGTGCGTCGAGATCGAGCGGCAACGCCTCGAACATGCCGCGCCAGCACCACTCGTTTTCTCCACGCGTCCAGAAGTGCGGCGCACTCGCGCCGGTCGCCGTCATGTATTCGAGCCACTCGCCGTTCGTCACGTTGTACGGATCGATCGCGAACTCCGGCACATCGACGTCGTGCTGAGGAAACTCGTTGTCCCACCCGAATTGCGACCGTGGTGCTCCGAGGCGCGCGATGCCGCGAGGAATGGGAATCATGCGCAGGTCACGCGACACGCGCGGCAGTGATGGCGTAAGCGCCGCGTTGGCAGGCCGCACCTTCTTCGCGTACGAGAGCTCGTGCAGCATGTAAAGCAACGTCTCGTGATGCATCGCCTCGTGTTCGAGGATCGTGAAGATCGCTTCCGCGTGTGCGTCGATGTCGATCGTGCGCAGCGTTCGTTCGATCAGCGCATCGGACTCGCGCCCGAACGCATGCACCGTCTCGCGCGAAGGCCAGACGTCGGCCGGACTGCGCACTGCCGTCTCGTCCTCCGGGTCGATGCCCCGCGCGAACAGCAGCTCGAGACCTTCATCGACGCCAGGTGCGCCTAACGTCAGCTTCACGAGCGTATTCACCGCGAAGCCGGGAAAGTGCCCTTCGTAGAACACGATCGGATTGCGCAGGGCGATGGGCCGGTCGTAGTAGGCGTCCGGCACGACCAGCTCGAAGAGCGACCGGGTGCGCGCGCGCAACGCGCGATACCAGTCGATCAACGCGTCCTTCGTGACGCCGCGCGGAAACGCGTTGTGCTGCATGTCCGGATTTTAATCGGCTATCGGCGCTCGAGCGCGTAAGACCAGGACGAGACGTGTCCCGCGTCGCGGAACAAGGCGCCGCGGGTCTCGTAGCGGTTCTCGTCCCGCCGCTGCAAGGACTCCAGGCCGTGAAACACGCCGTCGTCCGACGTGTAGGTCAGCAGGATGACGTCCTCGAAGAAGATGAACGCGCCGCGCAGCTCGCCCATCACGCCATTGACGCCATTGAAGCTGGTCGCAGTCGCACCCACGGCAAGCGGCAGAATCGTGTAGCGGTTCTGCAGCTCGTTGACCTGTTCCTCGAGAATCCAGAGCTCTCCCGAGTGGGTGACCACGGCCAGCCCGATGGCGATGTTCGGATTGCCCGCGACGTCGACGATCGAACCGGCGAGCTGCCAGCGTCCTTCCTCGACGAAGAGAGTGTGCGCGTTCACGCGACTGCAGCAGCTCCCACCGGCACCTCGATGACGCGGAACGGCGGCTCGGAGGGGAACGCGGTCGCCATGACATGCATGGCCACGTTGTAGACCGGCGCGTTCGCCTTCGTCCGTCCTTCCGGAGCGCCGCGATGCGCATGACCGTGGAACACGGCATTGACGCGATAGCGATCGAGCGGCTCTTCGAGTCGGCTCGACCCGAGGAACGCGACGATTTCGAGAGGCTCCCCTTCGACGGTGGCTTGAACGGGCGAGTAATGCAGCAGCGCGATCTTCTGCGGCGTGCGCAGGCGCGCGAGCGCCGCTTCGAGCTTGAGCGACTCGTCGATCGCCTCGTGCACGAAGTTCTTGATGATCTTCTCGCCCCACGCGCCCAGCGCGCGACGGCCGAAGCCGCCGCCGAAGCCTTTGACGCCGGCGAAGCCGACGCCGTGCAGTTCGTACGAATCGCCGTCGAGCATCACCACGCCCGCGTCGGTGAGGATCTGTACGACCTCCCGTTCCTGATTCGATTCGAAGTCGTGATTGCCGAGAACGCCGATCGCGGGGATGCGCAGCGACGCCGTGATTTCGCGCGCGAGCACTTTCGCTTCTTCGACGGTGCCGTAGTCGGTGAGATCGCCGCACAGCAGCAGCACGTCGGCGCGCTCGGTGGCCTGCGCGAAGATCGGCTGCATCACGCCCGCTGAGGTTTTCTTCACGTGAATGTCGGCAATCGCCGCGATTCGCAGAGTGTCTCGATCGGTCATCTCATTTCGCTCCATCGACGGCAATGCCCGCGGTCCAGTGCGCGATGTCGGCTTCGGTCATCGTCGCGTGCGTGAGACGCGCGTCGTCGTAGCCCCAGTCATTGACGTCTTTGAGGTATTGCTGCCGCGACACGATCGTGCCGTAGCAGACTTTGTCTTTTGCGTTGCCCGCGCGCGTTTCGTCGAGCACGCGGCGCGTGAGTTCTTCGAGCACCCACGACGGCACTTTGTCGCGATCCGACGGGTAGATGAAGCCGAAGAGGATCACGTGCGCGTAGAGCGCGCGCCAGTAGACGTCGTAGCGTTCGACGAGCCGTTTCCAGTCGAGACGATCGCCGACCGCGCGCATCACGTGCGCGACATCCGCTCCATCGAACCGCTCCCGCTCCATGATCAGCCCTTTCGACCAGATCATCTCCTCGGCCGGAATGAGCTCGACGTCGACGCCGAACACCTGGTCCTTCACCGCATGTTCGAACCAGCGATCGTCGACCGCCGCCACGCCGTTGCCTGCACTGAAGATCAGGTCGACGAAATCGTCGTTGTGAAACGCCTTGCCGAGCCAGTGCGGGAACGTCAGCTCGGCGTCGTAGCCGGCCGCCTCGAATGCTTTCGCCGCGCGAGGAAAGTCCTGCTCGCGGATGAAGACGTCGAAGTCTTTCGTGTGCCGCTCGATGCCTGTGTAGCGCGCGTACGCATACGCACCGCCGACGAGTGTGGGCACGTCCGCCTCTTTCAGAATCGCGAGGGCGTGCCGGTAGAAATTGATGCTGCTCTCGGAGAGAACCGGGTTTGGATTCGCCGCCATACTTCTCTCTCTGCCTTCCGCGCCGCGTGTCTGACGCGGCGTCCGGCCGGGAAAAGAGCAGGTTTTGTGCCGCGGAATCGCGAGCCGAATCAGTAGGTTACGGGGCCGATCCAGATCAGGCCCGCATCGCTGGAGAGACGGACGTCCGGAACGCCGTCGCCGAGGCGCAGATGATTGCCATCGGCGGAGAAGGAATCGTCGTCGCAGTTCTTGAGGGTGCAGCGGATCTGCCCGTCCGCCGTTTTCGCGTCGAGCGTCGGCACGTCGGTTCCCGCGACTTTGAAGGCGATCGCGCCGCCGCGCGAGTTCGCATCGACGAGCCCGGAGACACGATCGAGGGTGATGCCGCCGGTCTCAGTGCTGATGCGATATTTGCCCGTCGACTGCGCGACGGAGATGCCGCCGGCGGTTGCGCGTGCGGTCACGCGGCCGCTCATGTTGCGGATGGCCACGCCGCCATTAGCCGCGCGCACGTCGAGACTGGCGTGCTTCGGGACGTAGAGGATCATGTTCACCCACCAGGCTTGCGTGAGATCCATCGGCGGCCCGAATGCGGCGATCTCGCCGTTGTGACTCGAGATGCTGATCGATCCGAGGACGCGTTTGGCCTGGTCGCGGGTATTGGCGACCGCGTAACGGCAGATGACGAGCCGCGCGCCGGGACGATTCCAGCCGCGCACCGACAGCCCGCCTTCGGGCGCGGAGGCGACGCTGATCTGGCTGACGCCGCTCAGGTCGAGCTCACGCTGTTCCTGGTCGTGCACCTGCGAGACGAAGCTGGTGAAGGTGGTCGTGTAAAAGTGCTCGCAGTCCCCCGCCGCGGCCGCGGAATGATCGTGCTCCGCGCCGATGATCTGCCGCTCGAGCGGCCTCGCCGAAGCGGTACCGAGCGCCAGCGCAGCGGCGAAAGCGATTGCAAACGTTCTCCTCATGACTCCTAAGACTGTTACGAAGCAAAGAACGTTAGGTTTCGGATTGATGTCGGGGGAGGTTGTTCGTTGTCCGTTGTCCGTTGTCCGTTTGTCCGTTTGTCCGTTGTCGGTTATCGGTTGTCGGTTATCGGTTGTCGGTTGTCGTCCGGGCAAGGATTCACCCTGAACGGACAACCGAGAACGGACAACGCGCGCCCGAGGCGCGCTACAGCGTTTGCGCAAACAACCAGCACAACACCAACACCACCGGCGCGTGAAACAGCAGTTGCAGGATCGAGTAGCCGGCGAGGTCGCGTGCTTTGACGTTGAGGATGCCCATCAGAGGCAGCATCCAGAAGGGGTTCACCAGGTTCGGCAAGGCCTCGGCGGCGTTGTAGATCTGCACGGTCCATCCGAGGTGGACTTTCCATGTGTTTGCGGCGGCCATGACGTAGGGCGCTTCGATCACCCATTTGCCGCCGCCGGACGGCACGAACATGCCGAGGATTGCGGAGTAGAGCGCGACCACGATGGGGAAGGTGGTTCTGGTGGTGATGTGCACGAACGCGTTCGCGAGATGCTCGGCGATCGGTGTCTTCGAAATCATCCCGAAGATGCCGCCGTAGAACGGGAACTGAATGAGTACGCCCGCTGTCGCAGGAACGCTTCGCGCGACCGCGCGCAGAAACGAGCGGGGACGCCGGTGCAGCAGCAGGCCACACGCGAGAAACGCGAAGTTGAAGTTGTTCAGATCGAGCGCGGCGAGGCCGCCTTTCTCGCGGAACTGCTGCGCGAGAAACCAGAACATCAGCAGAGCAATCGTGACGCTGAGAATGGGGCTGTTCTCTGCCCGCTCGCCGGGCGTGCGCAGTTCGACCTGTTCCGCTTCGTGCTCCGGTGCGGGCGGCATCGGCCGCGCGTCTTCATCGCGCGGCGCGGAGTAGTACGCGATCGCGACCGACATCGCGATCAGCACCGCGGCCATGGTGACGTTCTGCCAGAGAAAGATCGTCTGCGTCAGCGGGATCACCCCGGTGATCGGCAGGAGCGACGGAGGGATGGAACTGCGCGTCGCCTGCAGTAACGCCGCAGACGACGAGAGGCCGAGCGCCCAGACGCTGCCGAGGCCGAGGTAGGCGGCGGCGCCGATGGCGCGATAGTCGACGATGCGGTTTTCGCGTGCGAAACGGCGCGTGATTTCGCGGACGAGCAGGCCGGTGAAGATGAGCGAGAGGCCCCATGACAGAAGCGACGAGAGCATCGCGAACGCGGCGACGAATGCGACTGCGCCGCGGCCTGTCTTCGGAATGGATGCGAGCCGCGCGGTGAGCCGCGCGACGGGAGGCGAGCTCGCGACCACGAACCCGCCGATGATCACGAGCGCCATCTGCATCGTGAAGTTCACGAGCGACCAGAAGCCGGTGCCGAATTCCGCGACCAGCTTCGGCGCCGGAACACCGATCGCGAGCCCGCCCGCAAACACGAGCACGATCGCCGCGAGCGCAAACACGAACGCATCCGGGAACCACCGCTCGCAAGCGTCGGCAATGCGGGAGCCGATGCGGGCGAGGGTGGTGGTGTTGGTGCGCATGAGGGGGGATTGTAGATGGGCGAGTTGTGGCGAGTGGCCGGATGCGAGTAGCGAGTGGCGTGTGGCGAGTTGCCAGGGCAGCGTCGCACGGACGCCATCGGCGGCCAGCGTCACACCTATGT
>JALYOB010000308.1 GCA_030857085.1 Acidobacteriota bacterium
GTCGTCACGGCTGTCCTTAAACAAAAAGCCCGCGCGTTCATTCGCGCGGGCTTCGATTCAGAGCGAAATCCGACGGATCACTTCGGGATGGCGAACGCGGTGAGGCTGTCCGTCGAGCCGCACGGATTCGTCACGCGCACCCAGTACGGCGTCGCATCGGTCACCGCTCCCGTCTTCAGCGACGGCCCGGTCGCGCCGGCGATCGGCGTACGGGTCATGCCCGTCCGTCCGACATACCACTGATACGTCAGCGGCGCGCTGCCGGTCGCGTTCACATTCAGCGTTGCCGATTGCCCGCGATCGACCGTCTGATTCTGCGGCTGTCCTGTGCCCAGAGTCACCGGCGGCTTGCAATCGACCACGACGATGAACGTCGTGAACGACTCCGCCTCACCCACCGTCGAGCGGATCGTCACGACATGCGAGCCGCTCGGCGTATCCGGTCCGATGGCGATGTTGATGTTCGAGTACATCCGGCCATCGGGACCCTGAAAAATCGGGCTGAAGGTGATCGTCCCGCCCGGCAGGCCGCTGGCCGAAAACTGCGGCGGATTGTTCGCAAACGCGTAGTACAGCGGCAGCGGCACGTTCAGACGATCGCCGACCGGCGCGGCCTGCACGGCCGACTTGTCCGGAATCATGATCGGCGCGATCTGGCTGCCCGAGATGCCGCCGCGGGCAATGAAGACCGCCGAGTCGAGCACGTCATCCGACGCATCGGCGATGGCGATGCGGATGTGATTCGTCACGCCCGGCTCGACGACGCCGACCGCCGTGAGCGGCACGGTGTATCCGTCGAAGCTGTTGGTCGTGCCGCCTTCGTTGTCGTGATAGATGCCGTTGTTCGCGATGTGGTTGATGGTGTTGACCGTCACCGGCGTGGCGGTTCCCGGCGTGAGGGCGATGTTCGAGCCGTTGACGAAGAACCCGAACACATCATTGAACTCGCTCCCCACCCACTCCCGATACTCCTCGGAAGCAAAGACGTAGCGGATCGTGAACGTGGGCGAAGCGGTGACGACGTCGAATTCGATGACCACCGCGTCATGCGTCTTGTACGGCGTGACGATCGCGTCGAGCGCCGGATGACCGCTGGTGTTCATCAAGCCGCTCGTGTCGGTGGCGGTGTTCGGCCCCTCCGACCTGGCGATGTCGCCCGTGCTCAGGACGACGCCGCTGTCGATGCCGAGATCGCCCGCGCCGTCGAACGAGCCGATCGACAGATTCGAGCCGGTGATCTTCACGTTCGTGATCGTGGCACCGGGACCGCTGAGCAGACTCGCGACGTCGGTCGCGGTCAGCCCCTCACTGACGCTGGTCGTGGTGAGGCCGAATGCCGGCAGTGACAGCGCGAGTGCTGCGATCAGCCACAATGATCGACGGGACATACTCCACCTCCCTCTCATTCCCCTGGATTGAAGGGGAAAACGATACCCGAGGTGCCGGAAAAATGCACGGATGGCGCGGCGTCACGGGCGGTTCGCGCGCCGGATCGAGCGGGCGGAATGAATTTGCGCGGCGCGCGTTAAATACCAGCGCTTGCCTCGAACGCGCGCTATGGTATCTTGCGCGCCGCTCGCGTGACGCACCTGCCCAGGTAGCTCAGTTGGTAGAGCAGAGGACTGAAAATCCTCGTGTCGGCGGTTCGATTCCGTCCCTGGGCACCACTTCTTTTCGTCCGCGCTTTTGCCGCGACACTCACGCCGCAATCACCTCACGCGATCGCGCACCATCAGTGCGAGTTCCCGCAACGGTCTGGCGGGCGCGCCTAACGGCTCGATCGCGGCGAGCGATGTTTCCACCAGCTCCTCGCTCAGTTTGCGCGCGCCGTCGACTCCCGCCAGCTTCACGAAGGTCAATCGCTGCTCGTCTTTGCCGACGTCCTTGCCGAGCGTCTCCGGATTCGAGGTGACGTCGAGAACGTCATCGGTGATCTGAAACGCGAGTCCGAGGTTTTTGGCGAAGACTTCGATGCGCTGGAGCGGCGCGGGATGAATGTTCGCGAACATGCCGCCGACCGCTGCAGCGGCGACGAACAGCGTGCCGGTCTTCCGCGAGTGAATGAACTCGAGCGTGTCGAAGTCGAGGCGCGACTCCTCGCTGTGCAGATCGACCGCCTCGCCGGCGATGGTGCCGTTCCACCCCACTGCATCGACCACCCGCTGCACGACCTGCTGCATCGGCCAGCGTCGCGGCGACAACTCGGCGTGCACCTGCGCCACCAGACCGTACGCGTGATTGAGCAGCGCGACCGCGGAAAGAATCGCGAGATCCTCCCCGAATTCGCGATGCAACGTCGGCGCGCCGCGGCGCAGCAGCGCGTCGTCCATCGCCGGAAGATCATCGAGGATCAGCGACGACGCGTGCACCATCTCGATCGCCGCCGCGGCACGCGCGAGCTTCTCGGCGCGACAGCCGAACGCCTCCCCTACCGCGATCAGAAGAATGCCGCGAACTCTTTTGCCCGCGGATGCGAGCGCGCGGGCGAGCGGTGCGGCCAGAGGTGCGGGAGCGCCCGTCCGGCCGGCCAGCTCCGCGAGCGTTTCGTCGATCAGAGCGCGGCGTGCGGCAAACGAATCGGGCATGAGGCGGACAGAACGGCATGTTAGCATCCGCTGTCGGGAACCCTATGAAACTTCGGCACTTCGGACGCACCCAGCAGATGTGGGCGCTGATCTTCGCCTGCCTCGGGCTCTTTTCTCTTTTCGTCCTCTTCATCCCCGGCATGACCACCGCCCTCTGGTGGCGGGTCGTGCTCGCGGCGATGGTCGCGTGCGGCATCTCGGCCGGCATCTTCAATGTCTGGCTCAAGCGCGCGCTCGCGAAGCGTGAGGGGATGATCACCCTCATCAATCGCGTGACGTCGGGCGACCTCTCGCTCACCGCGCGCGACATCGTGAACGAGACGCAGTCGATGCGCACCGCAGCCGCGATCCGCGGCCTGGTCGCGAATCTCGAGCGCACCATTCGCCGCTTCGGCCAGCTCGCGTCCGACGTTGCGCGGGCGAGCGATCAGATCAGCGGACGCTCGCGCGTGCTCGCACGCAGCGCCACCGACCAGCTCTCCTCGACCGAGACCACCTCCTCCTCGGTGATGCAGATCGACCAGTCGATCAACAACGTGCGCCACAGCATGGAAGAGCTGTCAGCGAACGCAGAGGAAACGTCGACCTCGATCCTCGAGATGTCGGCGTCGATCGAAGAAGTCAGCCGCATCGCCGACACGCTGTCCGAGTTCGTCGAGCAGACCTCGTCCGCGATCGAAGAGATGATCGCCTCGATCAACGAAGTGGCGACGAACACGGAGAGCTTCTCCTCATTCGCCACACAGACCGCCTCGTCGATGGTCGAGATGAACGCGACGACCGAGGAGATCCGGAATTCGGCGAGGCAGTCGTCGGAGCTTTCGCGGTATGTGACCGACGCCGCGAATGAAGGACGCGTCGCTGTCGAAGGCACCGTCGACGGCATGCGCAAGATTCAGATGTCGGTCGAGGAAGCGAAGGTCGCGCTCAGCGATCTCGCCGAGCGCTCGCAGGAGATTGGCGACATCGTTCGCGTGATCGACGACATCGCCGGACAGACCAATCTTCTCGCGCTCAATGCAGCGATCATCGCCGCGCAGGCGGGCGAACGCGGACGTGGATTCGCGGTCGTCGCCGACGAGATTCGCGATCTCTCCGAGCGCACGTCCGTTTCGACCGAAGAGATCCGCACGCTCATTCAGAACGTGCAGAAGGGCGTCGGCCGCGCGGCCGAGCAGATGACGCTCAGCTCCGATCGCGTCGCGGACGGCGTCGGCCTCACTGCGCGTGCGGCGCAAGTGCTCGACAAAATTCTTGAGCTCACCGGCCGCTCGACCAACTCCATCTCCGAGATCGCGCGCGCGACCGAAGAGCAGGCGCGCGGCAGCGCGGCGGCAACGGCGGCCATCGAAGAAGTGACGAAGATGGTCCAGACCACCGCCACCGCAACGCAGCAGCAGTCGCAGACCTCGCGCAAGATCGGCGAGCAGGCGGCGATGGTGCGCGACTACACCAAGCACCTCAAACGTGCGATGAACGAGCAGGAAACCGGCAGCCGCGCGATCAGCCGGGCGATGGAAAACATCATGGGACTCGTGCAGACGGTGCTCGAGTCAACCTCCGTGCTCGCCGCGGAAAGCTCGGCCATCGTCAAGTCGATGGACGTCATCAAGCAGGGCTCGCGCGAGTCGAACTTCGGCGTCGCCGATCTCAATCAGATGGCGAACACGCTCAGTCACGAGTCGACGCTGCTCAAACAGGAGCTCGGCCGCTTCACGCTTCCCGCGCCGAATCGCGGCGGCAAGCTGAATACGGCGACGGTGCTCTGGCAGAAACTCACATTCGATCCGGCGCATACATCCGCGTCGGCGCTCGGCTTCATCTCCAAGGCCATTCACTCGACGCTCGTCAAATACGGTGAAGGAGCGGAGCTCATCCCCGATCTCGCCGAGCGTTGGGAAGTGCTCGAGCAGGGTCATGTCTATCGTTTCCACCTGCGCCGCAACGCGCGCTTCCACAACGGCCGCACGCTCGAGGCGCGCGATGTATACGAGACGTTCCTGCGACTCCTTCTGCCGGAACTCAAGTCGACCGGCGCGTGGATTCTTCGTTCGGTGCGCGGCGCCAGCGATGTGCTCGAAGGACGTTCGCGCACGCTCGAAGGCGTGGTCGTGCGCGATCAGCACACGGTCGACATTCATCTCACCGAGCCGATCGCCTTCTTCCTGTCGCTGATGACGATGCACGAATGCGGCATCGTGCCGGCCGAGGATGCACGCGATCCGGAGCGCTACCGCCTGCGCGGCGTCGGCCTCGGGCCATTCCGCGTGGAAGAGGCGGTCGAAGGAGAGCACGTGCGCCTCGTGCGCAATCGCGACTTTTACATCAGCGATCAGCCGAATCTCGACGAGCTCAACTTCCGGCTCGACCTGCGCAGCTTCCGCGATGTCGCCGATGCGTTTCTGCGCGGCGAGATCGACGTGGCGCATGGCGTGCCGCCGAAGCTGGTCAGCGAGCTGCGCGACGATCCTCGCTACGCCGCGTACCTGCTCACCACCGTGCAGCTCCACACGTCTTACCTTGGATACGACAACTCCACCGCGCCCTTCGATCGTCCGGAAGTGCGTCAGGCGGTCAGCTACGCGATCGATCGCCGCCGCATCAATGAGCGTGTCTACGGCGGTCTGTCCCTCGTCGCCAAGTCGCTTCTCCCTCCGGGTCTTCTTGGATACGACGAGAATCAGCGCGGCTACGACCACGATCCGGAGCGCGCGCGTTCGCTGATGCGGCAGGCCGGCTACGGCTCAGGCTTCAGCGTCGAATACCGCACGTGGGACACCGACGAGTTCAACAACTCCGGGATGATCCCGCTGATGATCGAAGATCTCGACGCGATCGGCATCCGCGTCAACGTCACCCGCCACTCGGCGACCGACGCCGCCGCGCCGCGCAGCAATCGCGGCCACGGCATGATCTATTGCGCGAACTGGTACGCCGACTTCCCCGACTCGGACAACTTCTTCTACATCTTCTTCCACAGCGAAGCGAGCTCGATCCGCGGCCTCTTCTACCACCGCCCCGAGATCGATGCGCAGATCATCGAGGCGCGCCGCTCGAACGACACCGAACACCGCGCGGAGATCTACCGTTCGCTGAATCAGATGGTCGTGCGCGAGGCACCGTTGCTTCCGTTGTTCCACGAACGATTGTTCGTGCTGCACAAGCCGGAAGTCCGCGGCGTGCGCACGTCCCTCGTCCCCCCGCCCGTGCGCTACCACGACGTCTGGATCGAAAGCGACTAGTTTGGAGTGCGGCGAGGCCACTCGCCGCTTTCACTGCGCGCGGC
>JALYOB010000754.1 GCA_030857085.1 Acidobacteriota bacterium
GGAGGCTTGGCCTGCAGACGGGTCCGGGCCCGTGGCCCGGCCGCCGGAGGCCCCCCGGTCGTCGTCACCTCACGCCGGCTGCGGCCCGAAGGTCTCGGTGCGCAGGGCGTCGTCGTCGACTTCGAGCGTGCGCAGTGCGGCACGCACGCGATCGAGGAACGGATCGAAGCCGGCGGCGAGCAGCAGCGATTCCTTGATCGCGGTGCGATTGCGCTCGACCAGCGTCTCGATCGGACCGCTCTCGTGCACGATGTCGCCGGCACGGGCGAGCGGATCGAAATCGCCTGCGTAGAGAATGTGGCGCTGATCGGGCTCGTAGAGCACGATGATCTTGCGCGGATCTTTTTCGGCGAGGAGATGCAGCACGTTGCTGCGCACCGGCGCGATACCGACGTCGCCGGCCATGAAGACGACGTTGCGCTGGTCGCCGTCCGGGATGAAGAAATCGCCGAACGGACCGTCGAGCGAGACCTCCGCACCGGCTTCGAGATTCCGCAGCGCGTCGCCCCCTTTGCCGGCGCCGAGGCGGACGCAGAGCTGCACCGCCTCCGGACGTTGCGGCGCGGACGCGATCGTGTACGCGCGCGAAACACCTTCCGGAAAACGGAAGCTCACCCACTGGCCCGGCCGGAACGGAAAGGGCTCGTTGAAGGAGACGGTGACCTGCAGAACATTCGGGGCAAGCGGCTGAATCTCGGTGACGATTGCCTGTTGACGCATGCAGCGAGGATTGTAATCGCTGGCGCCTGTGGCGCCAGCGAGTTGTCGGTTGTCGGTTGTCGGTGGGGACGAGGAGCGGTTGACCCGTTGCCTGTTGCCGCGCAGGTGCCGTCAGCCGCAAACGTCGCGGTGACTGGCTACAGGGAACTGGTCAACGCGCGGCGCTTCGCGCCGCGCTAGTACCACATCCCCGACTTCGCCAGCTTCGCGATCTTTTTCAGGATGCGATCTTTCTTGAAGCCGCGGAGGTGGTCGACGAACAGGGTGCCGCGGAGGTGGTCGATCTCATGGCACATCGCGCGGGCCATGAGACCTTCGCCCCACATCTCGCGCTGCTCGCCGTTGCGGTCGAGGTAGCGGAGCTTGACGCGCTCGGGGCGCGTGACCACTTCGACGAAATCGGGGATGGAGAGGCAGCCTTCCTCTTCCGTGATCTCCCCTTCCGACTCGATGATCTCGGGGTTGATGAAGACGTGGCACTCGCCGGGACGCTTGCCGACAGAAAGGTCGATGAGCATGAGCTGCTTCGAGACGCCGACCTGATTCGCCGCCAGACCCACACCCGGCGCGGCGTACATGGTGTCGATCATGTCGTCGATGAGTTTCTGCAGCGGCTCGTCGATCGCCTCCACCGGCTGGGCCGGGAGACGCAGAACTTCGTCGCCGTATTTGCGGATGGGCAGGATCATTTCTTCTTCAGACTTTCGATCATGGCCTCGACGGTGTGCGCCGCGCGCTTTTTGTAGAACTCGTCGAGCACCTTGCGGATGCCGGGGTGTTTGGAAAGCACGCCGTCGAGTTTCTCTTTGTCGAGCCGAAGCAGCTCGGTGCGCTGCGACGCGGTGATCGTCGCCGTGCGAGGTTTGCCGCTCAAAACGCTCACTTCGCCGAAAAAATCCCCTTCGCCGAGGCGCGCGAGATAGATGGTGTTGCCTCCGGCGCCGCGCGTGTAGACCTTCACGTCACCCGACGCAATGAGGTACATCGACGTTCCGGGATCGCCTTCGTTGATGATGACGCTCCCCTCATCATGAGTCTCGAGTTCCATCTCCCGCACGATGGCCTCACGCTCGACGTCACTCAGCACTTCGAACAGAGGCGACTTCGGGACGGGCCGCGAGAACATCGGCTCGTTTTTCCCCGGCTCGCCGGCCGCCTTCGGAAGCTGTTCGCGGAGCTTCTCCCCTTTTTTGCGGACGGCGATGGCCTGTACGGTGAGTCCGTTGTCTTCGTAATACTTCGCCGTTGCTTCGTACTGCTGCACCGCTTCGTCGGCCATGCCCGCGCCTGCGAGCGCGTCGGCGTACTGCAGTCGAATGCGCGGATTGGAAGGGTACTTTTCGTGCTCGCGCTTGAGCAGCGGCACCGCGCGCGCATATTCGCGCCTCGCGAGCAGCGTCGCCGCACTTTCGGTTTCTTCAGCCATTCCGCGGGGCATTGTATAAGAGCCCGACGAGGGGCCTCCGGCGGCCGGGGCCATGGGCCCCGGACCCCATTTGCAGGCCAAGCCTCCGCGACACACGTGCGCAATTCAACAGACCGTGTCGTGGAGGCTTGGCCTGCCAGCGGGGTCCGGGGCCCGCGGCCCCGGCCGCCGGAGGCCCCCCGTCGT
>JALYOB010000309.1:0-4518 GCA_030857085.1 Acidobacteriota bacterium
CGTGTCGGAGGTGCCCCATTGCGTTTCGAGGTTGACCAGGCCGGCGTGGCTGATCAGAGCCTTGAAGCGCGTACCCGACCACGCCTCGAGCGCATTGGCGAGATGGCCGCCGTAGCTCGCGCCGCCCGCCACCTGACGCGACGCGTCGATGAACGGATACTTTGCGATCGCCGCGTCGGCCGCTTCGATCAGCTCTTCGGCGGGACCGCGGAGCGGATCGCCCTGAATGGCCTGCGCGAACTCGGCGCCGAATCCGGTCGAGCCGGTGTAGTTCGTCATCAGCATCACGTAGCCCGGCTTCGCGAGCAGGTGATAGTTCCAGCGCAGCGAGATCTGGTCCGTCCACATGTTGTGCGCGCCGCCGTGGATGAGCACGAACAGCGGGTACTTCTTGTTCGGATCGAAGTTCGCGGGCTTCACGATGAAGTTGTGAATGCGGCGTCCGCGCTTGGAGGTGAACCAGAAGTGCTCCGGCGCCTGCCAGTCGATCTGGCGCGCCTGCTCGACGTTGACGGTGGTGATGTTGCGATGCGTCTTCGCCGTCGTGTCGATGCGCACCACTTCGGCCGGATCGATCGAGGAGCTCCAGCGCGCCACGAGAACCGGCGCGTCTTCCGCCGCCTCGAGGTCGCCGTAGACGCCGCGTTCCGGCTTCATGAACAGCTTCGCCTCGCCGCCCGTAGCCGGGACAGTAAAGATGTTGACCAGTCCTGCGTCTTCGGCGGTGAAGTAGATCGTCTTCGAGTCGCTCGTCACGACGTAGTCACCGATGGAGCGATCGGTGCGCGCAACCACGCGCTCGTTCTGCATCGACGGCCAGTCGAATGCGACCAGCTGGCTGAGGTTGTAGGTCTTGCCGTTGTTTGGCTCGAACGTGGCGTACAGCGTTTTGCCGTCGGGGCTGAAGGAGGGGCTGCCGTAGCTGCCGGTCTTCGTCGCGATGCGTTCCGGCTCGCCGCCGTTCACGCTCACGCGATAGAGATCCCACCCCACTTCCGAGTACGCGGATGCATTCACGGCCGTGGTGGCGGTGAAGAGAATCCACTGCCCATCCGGCGACCATTCGCCATTGAGCGTTTCGCTTCCGCTGCCGCCGCCCGTCCCGGCGAAGCCCGCCTCGGCCACGAGTTTCGTGCCTGCGAGCAGGTCCTTTGCGCGACCGCCGTCGACGTCCGCGACGAGGATGTGCGGCTCGCGATTCGGATCGATCCATTTGTCCCACGCGCGGATGGGGAAGGAGTCATAGACGCGCACTTTGTATTTGCGGTCTTTTTCTTCTTTCGCTGCTTTCTTCTGCGCCTCGTCGTCGGCCGCGTCGGGGATGACGGTGCTCGCGAAGAGGACGCGCTTGCCGTCGGGGCTGAACTTCGGCGCGCGCAATCCCGTCGAGAGATTCGTCAGGCGCTGCGCTTCGCCGCCGCCGGCGATGTCGAGGATGTAGATCTGGCTGGTTTCGTCGGCGTCGCGCTTCGCGGAGAAGGCGATGCGGCGGCTGTCGGGCGACCACGACGGATCGCTCTCGCCCGCTTTCATCGACGTGATGCGGCGCGGTTTCGCGCTGCCGTCGGTGGGGGCGAGCCACAGATCGTTGACCTGTTCTTTTTCGTCGTACGACGGCTCGGTGATCGAGAACACGACCCACTTACCGTCGGGGCTGATCGCCGGCGCGCCGACGCGCTTCATCAGCCACATCGTTTCGTGCGTGAGCGGCTGCTTGCCGGCCGCCAATGCGGCGCCGGCGAGCAGCATGAGGATGAGGGGAAGAGTTCTTTTCAGCATAAGCGGACGGATTCTAGAACCGTTGGGTAGCCTTTTGTCTTCGCGCCAGCGAACGCGTAATTGAAAACACGGCCCCTCACCCGGCGCTTCGCGCCACCCTCTCCCTGCAAGCGGGGCGAGGGGCAACGAGCGCCGTTGCCCTTCTCCCCGCGCTGCGGGGAGAAGGTGCCCGAAGGGCGGATGAGGGGCGGCGCACAGCGCCGCACTCCACACGTGATACGTTCGGCTCGAAGGGGATCTCTCATGCGAGTGATGGTGATTGTGAAGGCGACGAAGAGTTCCGAGGCGGGGGAACTGCCGACGGAGGCGCGGCTGTCCGAGATGGGGCGGTACAACGAGGAGCTGGTCAACGCCGGCATCATGCAGGCGGGCGATGGGCTGCATCCTTCGTCGAAAGGCGTGCGTGTCCGTTTTTCGGGCGATGACCGGACCATTCTCCCCGGACCGTTCGAGAACACGAACGAGCTGATCGCCGGCTTCTGGCTCTGGAAGGTGAAGTCGATGGACGAAGCGATCGAATGGGTGAAGCGCTGCCCGAATCCGATGCCGACCGAGTCGGAAATCGAGATCCGGCCTCTGTTCGAGATGGAAGACTTCGGCGCCGAGCTCACGCCCGAACTGCGCGAGCATGAAGCGCGGATGCGCGCACAGCTCGGAACGAGCGAGTAAGTCCGCCGCTGCGCACGCGCGTCACTCCCTCGCGGGCCAGCCGCGCGTGCGCAGAATCCAGACGACGAACGCCGCCGCGCAGACGTCGATCACTACGTCATGCACGGCGCCGCTGCGCTGGCGCGTGAACGTCTGATGCACTTCGTCCGTCGTCGCGACGAGCAGCACGACGCCGAGACTCACCGCGATGCGGCGATCGGCACGCCACGCCAGGCCGCCGAGGATGCCGTAGAAGAGCGCGTGGCCGGCGAGCTTGCGGAAGACGACGTTCACCATGTGCGGCACAGGGCGGCCGAAGATGCGCGCGAGCCATCCCTCGCTGTGCTTCGCCGAGAAGTGGTCGTTCGATGACGAAAGAATGATCGCTGCCCAGAAGATCACTGGCAGCCACAGCTTTGCCACGCGCATCGGAGCGTACAATAACCTCTCCGCATGGAACCGCGCCCGATCCGTCTCACTGTCACTCAGCCGAGCCTCGCCCCGATGAAAGTCGAGGCGCGCGGTCCGCTCGTCACCCTCGGGCGCGCGACCGAATGCACGATTCCGATCAAGGATCGCTACCTCTCGCGCCGCCACGCGGAGATCGCCTATGACGACGACGCCTGGATCGTGCGCGACCTCGGCAGCGTCAACGGCACGCTGCTCAACGGCGCGCGGCTCGACGGCTCCGCGCCGCTGCGTGCCGGCGATCGGATCACGCTCGGCGATACCGAGATCGTGTTCGACGGCGAAGACGTGACGCAGCCGGTCTCGCAGTCGCAGCTCATCGCGCTCGACAGCGACTCGCATGCGAAAAATTTAGCAATCCCGCTGCGCGACGCCGTTCGCGACACGACGCGCACGAACTTTCTCTCGCTCCTGGCGATGCAGTTCATCGAAGACCGTTCGATGGGGGAACTGTTCGACTTCATCCTCGACCGGGTGGTGGAGGTGATGCAGCCTTCGCGCGCCGCGCTGGCATTGCTCGCAGCGGATGGTCAGTCGTTTTCGAACGTGCTGCTGCGCCGCAGCGATCCCAGCGACTCCACCGATCTCTACATCTCGCGCACGCTCCTCGGCGAAGTGATCGACGGCCGCAACGTCGTCTCGTTCGTCGATGCGGCGATGGATGAAAAACTCGCGCGCGCCGAGTCGATCATCGCGCAGGACATTCGCTCCGCGGTCTGTGCGCCGCTCATGGTCGGCGAGGAAGTGCTGGGCGTGCTCTATCTCGACTTCTTCGCCAATCGCGGCGCGGTGACGCACGACGACGTGCATCTCCTCGCGCAGATCGCCCGCTTCGCCGCGGTCAAGCTGGAGACGACGCGGCTGCGCGAGGAAGCGCATGCGAAGGCGAAGCTCGAAGAAGAACTGCGCACCGCGTATGTGATTCAGAGCCGTCTGCTGCCTGCGCAGTTGCCGTCGATCGAAGGCTACGCATTCGCGGGCGCGAACAAGCCGTGCCGCACGGTGAGCGGCGATTACTACGACGTAATCGTGCGTCCTGATGGGCGCATCTACTTCATCATGGCCGACGTGAGCGGCAAGGGCATCACCGCGGCTCTGGTGATGTCGAGCGTCGCCACGGCCTTCACGATTTTCACGCGCACCGATCCCTCGCCCGCCGAATTGATGCGGGAGCTCAACACGACGCTCGCGCCGAAGACGGCGCCGACGAAGTTCGTGACGATGGTCGTGGGCGTGCTCGATCCGAAAACAGGCACGATCGAGTTCGCAAACGGCGGCCACGTCGCACCGCTGGTGATCTCGAAGCGAGGCGTCGAACAACTGACGTCGACGGACATGGTGGTCGGCCTCTTCGCCGCCGCAAAGTACCGCAATCAGAGCGTGACGCTCGAAGCGGGAGACTCGCTCGTCCTCTTCACCGACGGTGTGACCGAAGCGGAAAACGAGTCGGAAGAACAGCTCGGACTGGCGCCGGTCGCGCAACTCGTCTCGACGCTGCACGGCACGCCCGCACCGGAAGTGCTCGCGACGATCGAATCGCACGTGCAGTCGTTCGTCGGAACCGCCGCGGCAGCGGATGACGTGACGATGATGGCGTTGACACGGTTGTAGTTTGGAGTGGGG
>JALYOB010000309.1:4528-5868 GCA_030857085.1 Acidobacteriota bacterium
CCCCCCACTCCAAACTCACCTCGGGAACGCCTCTTTCACTCCACCATCCACCGGCAACATCGTCCCGGTTGTTTTCGCCGATCGCGGTCCTGCTAAAAACAGGGCCGCCTCCGCCACGTCATCCGCGGTCACTTCCACTTTCAGCAGCGTGCGGTTGCGATAGAAATCCGGCAGCTTCGAAGTATCGACGCCGTATGCCTGCGCGCGCATGGTGCGCATTTCTTCGCTCCAGAAACGCGAGCCGCCGAAGATTGCGTCGGGGTTGAGCATGTTTGCGCGGATGCCGAACTCGCCTCCCTCCAGCGCCACAATCCGGCACAACTGCGCTTCGGCCGCTTTGCTCACGCTGTACGCGCCGAATTCTTTGCCCGGCGCGGTCACGTTTTTTGAGGCGTTGAAGACGATCGAGCCGCCGAGGTTCTGCGCTTTCATGATGCGGATGGCGGCGCGGGAGACGAGGAAGTGGCCGCGTGCGTTGACCGCGAAGGCGCGATCCCAATCGGCCGTGGACAGCGTGTCGAGACTGCCGAACGAAGAGATGCCCGCGTTCGAGACCACGACGTCGACGCCGCCGTATTCGCGCACGACGCGATCGAATGCGCGATCGACTTCTGCTTCGCTGCTGACGTCGAGCGGCAACGCGATCGCGCGGCGGAGTCCGTGCTTGTTGATGATCGACTGCGCGACTTCTTCCGCGAGCGCGGCGTCGACGTCGGCGACGACGACGTGCGCTCCTTCTTCTGCGAAACGTTCGGCGACCGCGCGGCCGATGCCGCTCGCGGCACCGGTGACGACGGCGATCTTCGACGCCAGCTCTTTCTCCTTCGGCAGCAGCGTCAGTTTGTACAGCTCGAGCGGCCAGTATTCGGCGTGAAATGCGTCGTGATCGTCGAGCGTCTCGTATCCGCCGAGCGATTCCGCATCGGTGATGATGCGCATCGTGTGGCGATAGATGTCGCGCACGATCCGCGCGGCGCGTGCGTCTTTGCCCGCGGTCCACATGCCCACGCCGGGCATGAGCACGATGCGGGGAGCAGGATCGAGCATCGCGAATTCGCTCGGATCGGCGGCGTACCACTGCTCGTACCGCTGCGTGTATTGCTGCAGCGCGTCGTGCACGTTCGCGCCGTTGCGGATGAAGAGAGGAAAGCGTTTCGTGTAGAGGAGATGATCGGGCGTTGCAGCGCCGATCTGCGTGATGCGTTCGGCGTCTTCGCGAGCGAGGAACGCGAGCGTGTCGGGGGAGTCGTCGAATTCGAGCACGCGTCCGTTCAAGGCGCCGCGAATCTGGAGTGCGGCGACCACGTCGCCGCTTTGACTCGTCGCTTCAGTGCCGAGGG
>JALYOB010000310.1 GCA_030857085.1 Acidobacteriota bacterium
TCGAAGTCGTAGGTGAAGCGGCCGTCGTCGATTCGCTCGCTTCCGTTGTTCCAGCCGAACACGAACGTCCGCGATCCACGGGTGACCTGCTCGATCTTGTGGCCGCCGCCCGGCAGCTCACTGAAGGTCTTGCTCGGCGGGTCGATGGTGGTGGTGTCGACGCGTTTGGCCTGCAGTGCCGCGGCGGTCGCGGTGTCGAAGTGGCTCTGCCGCTCGTCGGCCGAACGGAAGTCGGCGGGCGTGAGTGCCTGCAGCGACCGGCCCGGCACAGCCGCAAACGGGTTTGCGTCGGCCGCGGCTCCGGCGACGGAGGCGCGGAGGCGGCTCCGGTCGTCGTAGCGGAACTGACTGTAGCGCTGGTCCGAAGAGACGCCGAGGAGCTGGGTCGAGCGGATCTGGAGACCGTCGTAGTCGACCTCACTGCCGGCGATGGCGATGCCGTTGGACTGCACCAGCATCCGTTTGAGCAGCGAGGAGGCGGGGTCGTAGCCGTAGGAACGGAGGATGGTGGCGTTGCCGGCGGTGGTGACGGTGCGGCTGTCGGCGCGGCCCGCGTTGCGGTATTGGGCCGACATCAGCTGCCGCGTGCCGCAGGTGATGGCGATGAGGTTGCCCATCGCGTCGTAGTCGTGATGGACGGACTGGGCCCAGCCGGCCTGGAAAGTCATCCCGGCTGCGGCGGGCATCGTGTAGTCGCTCCGCTCCCCGTGCTCGTTCCAGGTGTGGGTCTGGGTGTAGGTGTCGAGCACCACCGGGCTGGAGCTGGTCAGACCGTCGCCGTTCGCGAAGCGCTTCTGGGTTGTCGTCGTCGGATGTCCCTGCAGGTCGAAGCCGCTCCAGGTGAGCTCGGAGTCGGCGTTCTTCCAGGAGATCAGGCGGCCGGCCGTGTCGTAATGGAGCTCATCGAGCCTCGCGCCTGTCGCGTCTTCGATGAACTCGAGCTGGCCGGCGCCGTTGTACTTGTAGACCTGCTTTCTCTGCTGCCGGTCAGTCACCGACTTGAGGCGCGAGCCTTCCCACTCCATGATCTCGAACGAGCCGTCTTTGTAGTCACGGCGGGTCGGACGGCCGATGCGGTCTGTCGTGGTGCGTGTGTCTTCGGTGCTCGGGTCGATGTACTTCGACTGCGCACCGCTGCCGTGGTACTCGAACTGGTTCTGCGCGCCGTCGGGAAGGGTCTCGCTCTTCGCGTTGCCGCGCGCGTCGACATCCCACTTCGTGGACGGACGTCCCGGCACGCTGGCTTCCGTCACGTTGCCCAGTTCGTCGTAGGTCTGCTTCCAAGTGAGCGGTCCGACGCTCTGCTGTTTCACGTCGCCGGCCGTGTCATGGGCTGTGAAGGCGGTGTAGGACGCCCCGCCCTTCTCCTGCATGACGGTGGTCGTGGGCTGCAGGCCGTCGTGATCGGTGACGGTGGTCTTGCTGAAGATCTCCGAGATGGCGGCGAGATCGCCCGCGCCCGCTTCGGACGTCTGGAGACGGCCTCCGAGATCGAACTTCATGCGCGAGGCGCGTCCGTTCGCGGCCACGGCGGTGGTGCGGCCGCCGCCGTCCCAGGCGAAATTGGTGGTGAGGGTGCGGGCGGCGTCGACGCGGTTCTCGAGCTTTTTCAGCCGCCCCGCCGGCGTGAAGTCGAAGTGCGACTCGGCCACGATCTGGGGCGTGGCGTCGTTCGAGAGCTCCTTGCTCGCGGTGGCATTGCCCCAGTCATCGAAGGTGGTGGTGCTGATGGTGCCGTCCGCGTTGCGGGTAGCGACCGGACGGCCGTGCGCGTCGTACGCGGTGGCGCTGGCCGTGAGCATGTCGGTGACGAAGACGCGGTTGCCGGCGAGGTCGTACGCGAACTGCTGTTCGATCGGGCTGCTGCCGGTGTCGGTGACCGAGCGGATGGTGCGGCCCAGGCGGTCGAGCTCGACGGTGGTCACGGCGCCGCCGGGCGCGGTGGTGACGATCTTCCGCGAGCCGAGGTCGGTCTGGGTGGTGGTGGCCGCGGTGTTGACGCTGGCGATCTGATTGGTGGTGACGCTCTTCTGCCGCCCCATCAGGTCGTACTCGTACGTGGTGGTGACATCGCCCGCGGCGCGGGCGCGGGTGATCGAGTGCAGACGGCCGCTGGCCTCGTACTGGTAGCTCTCGGTGATCACCAGCGGATCGCCCGGCTTGCTGATGGTCACGCTCTTCGGGCGGTTCCACGTATCGAGCTCGGTGGTGGTGATGACGCCGGCGGCATCGATGGAGCGGACGTGGGTCTCATCGGGATAGTCGATCCGCGTTTCGAGCGTGCCGCTCCTGGTGAGGCGCGGCAGCCCGCGCTTGTACTTCGGATCGGTCTCTTCCCAGTAACGGATCTCGCCGGCCGAGCCCGCGCCGGTGGTATCGGTGCCGTTCGAGGAGCTGGTGGTCTTCAGCACGCCGTGGGAGTCGAAGGTCTGCGTGCTGCTGATGCTGTCGTTGCTGGCCTCCGCGGTGCGGTAGTCGCGGTGCGGCTGCGGCGAGTCGATGCGGCGGCCGCCGGCTTCGATGTCTTTGAGGAAGGCGCCGGGGCCATGGTAGTGGAACGCGCGCGCGATCGCAGCCGAGGGCGGGACGACCGGGTTGGCGCTGGCGGTGTTGAGAGGAGTCGTGGTGCTGGTGCTCAGCACCTGGCCGGGCGCGTTGCCGGCGGTGGTGTAGCCGTTGTCGGTCGAGGAGACGCCGACGAGCTCGGAGTGCTCGAGCAAGCCGTTCTCGTACTCGAAGTTGCGGGTGCGGGTGGCCGTCGTGCGGGAGGCAGGGCCGGCGCTGACGCTGACCGGGAGCTGTCCGGCGGAAGCGCCGGCCCACACCTCGACCTGCTCTTCGATGGTCTTTGCGTGGGCGCGATCGGCGAAGGGGTCGGTGGTGCTGTTCGCGCCGGTGAGGGTGTATTTGCGGCTCTGGCCGAGGACGTCGGTGACGGTGGCGGTGTCGGGGAGCGACCAGGTGAACGACGCGGACTCGCCGGTGGCCCACTTCTGCGAGAGCACGCGGTCACTGGAGCTGTCGTAGGTGAAGTCAACGCGCGGGGTGTTCATGCCGGCGTCGGTGATGGTGTCGAGATTCGTCCCGAGCTCGAGCGCCTCTTTGTAGCCGCTGCCTGCCGCTTCGTACGTGTAGCGGAGCGTGGGGCGGGTGCCGTCGACGTTCACAACGACGGGCAGCTTCGCCTCGGTGAGGCGGCCGTCTTCGTAGACGTAGTCGATGGAGCGGGGGGTGGCGTCGTGCCACTCGGTGATCTTCTTCAGCAGGCCGGTGGTGTCGTCGTAGGTGAGAGTGGTGGCGCGACCGAGCGGGTCGACGACGTGGGTCAGGCGGCCCTGGCTGTCGTAGACGTAGCTGATGGTGTTGCCCGAACCGGCCTCGCGAGGCTGGTAGAACTCGTCGGACTCGGTGGCGAGGCGTCCAAGCTCGTCGAAGCTGGTGATGCGGAGCTGCTGGTCGATGAGGTTCCAGCCGCCGTCGCGTTTGACGAGGCGAAGGGAGAGCCCCTGCGGCGCGACGTACGTCCCGCCGCCGAGCTTGAAGCGCCACACCTCGGCACCGTCGCGGTATTCGACGTCGCCGTTCGGCAACGCGCGGAGGCGGCGGAACAGCGCGCTGTCCCATCCGCTGCCGAGCGGCGTGAGGCCGATGGTGCGGGAACGGTAGGTGCGGTCGACCAGCACGTTCCAGCCGGCGCGGCCGCCCGCATCGAGATCGATGCTGGAAGTCTCGACTTCGCCGCTGTGCATGTACGTCGTGTCCTGCAGCAGCCCCTCGGCGACCGGCGGGTTCTGCGCGGCCACGAGGGCGACGGACGGACGGACCGTGTCCGCAGGAACGGTGGAGACGCGGGTGCGGAGACGGTTGTTGGTGCCGAGGTACGCGTACGGTCCGCCGCCGGAGACGTCGGTACGGATGGAGACGAAACGCCCGACGGTGTAGAGGTCGCGGACATCGGTCAGCGAGCCGAGGTACTGCGGACGCTTGCAGGCGTCGCAGTTGGTGACGGTGCCGTAGTCCTTGCCCGCGCGCGGATCGGCGATGGCGACGATCCAGTCGGAGACGAAGCGGTTGTAGCCCTTCTGGTAGCGCAGCTCCGGAATCTCCGGGAGGAGGCGCTTCATGGTGACGGTGGTCGGGCGGCTGTCGGGCGAGCCGGCGGGAGTGTTGCGGCGGAGGTGAGCGACGGGATACGGCGCCGCGGTCTGCGGCGCGGGAACACCTGCGACACGCTCGCTCTCGATGGCGAGCTTGAGCTCCCCGCCGAGTGACTCATCGAGTGAGCCCGGGAGAGTGGCCTCGACGCGGAAGACGCCGAGCGAGGCGTGGCATGTGGCGTCGGTGGCCGCGGTCTCACACTTGAGCGACTTCTTGGGCGGCTCGATGCCGAGCGGCACGATGCTGCCCACTTCGCGGAGCCCCTTCGGATCGCCCACATCCGCCATGACCCGGAACTTCGGATCGACGACGGAGTGCACCTGCATGTCGCGGCGGAGCAGCGAGGCGGTGATCATCATGCCGGTGTCGCCGTCGACGATCGGGGGGATGAAGCCGGTGCCTTCGGCCACGGGGTTCGCGGACGTCCAGATGATGCGGGGGTCGGGTGCGCCCGCGGCAATCGCCGCCTGGGCGGTCGGGAAGAGGCCGGTGGTCGCCGTGCCGTCGACCTCGCGTTCGTCGATGCGGGTCAGGTCGACGAGCTGCGCGTAACCGTCGCGGTTGATGATCACGGCCATGTTGGTGCCGGGGACGACGCGCACGGCGTACGCGCCGGCGGGGCTCCAGATCACGTCGGCGAAGCTGCTCGGGTCGAGCGGCTCGGTGCCGGCGGCGACGACGAGTAGCCCGTGCTGCAGGGCCGGAACGAGGAGATACGACTTGTTCTGCGCGTTCGTGTAGAGGGCGAGGGAGCTGAGACGGAGCGAGGTGCCCGCGGCCGCATGGAGCGGCGCGTAGCGCTCGTTGTCGTCATTGAGCAGGAGCTCGCCCGCGCGGCGCGGGGCGCCCGGCGGCACGAACGTGAACTGGACCACGCCTTTGCGCGCGTCGAGGGTGTAGACGCGGAGCGACTGCTCGTCCGGCGTGGGGGGCGTGGTGCTCGCGTCGCCGGGGATGGTGATCGCCGCGATTTCGGACTCGGGGCTGAAGGAGAGATCGTTGATCGACCCGTCGGGCGCCAGCGCCGCGTTGTCGTACGCCTTGTGGCGCAACGCGACCTGCTCGCGCGGCATTTTCTCGGGACGGATGCCGGTGATCTGGTTGTCGGCGTCGTTGCTCTCGATGGCGTTGACGTCGAAGACGCCGATGCCGAAGCCGAAGAGCGTCACGACGGCATGCGTGGAGTAGTTGCGGGTGACGCGCAGTGTGTCGCTGGCGCCGGCGAGGATGCCGGTGAACTCGGCCTCGCCGAGGGTGGGCGTGCCGTCCTGCGCCTTCGCGTCGGCAGACCAGCGGAGGCCGAGGGAGAGGTTCTCGACCGTGATGCGCTGGATGCGGTACTTGAAGTCGGTGGTGGCGGGAACGCGCGCGTTGAATTTCTTCAGGCCGCCGCCCGCGTCCGCTGCGCCGCTGGCGTTGAAGGTGGTCATGAAGTCGGCGCGGCTGTAGTCGACCGGCTCGGCGTCGCCGACCACGACCTTCAGCTTGCGCGGAATGGCCTCGACGCGATCGGCGGTGACCATCGATGTGGCGATGCCGGCCACGTACGCGGTGCCGGGCACCTGGGAAATGATGCCGCTGCCGACGTGCTCGCAGACGGTGTTCGGCATGGACGGCAGGCAGTCGCTGCTCGTCGCGTCCTTTGCCTTGATGAAGTCTTCGACGCGGAACGTGCGCAGCACGCCGTACATGTTGGT
>JALYOB010000755.1 GCA_030857085.1 Acidobacteriota bacterium
GGCCAAGCCTCCGCGACACTCGTGCGAGATAACGAACTCTGTCGCGGAGGCTTGGCCTGCAAGCGGGGTCCGGGGCCCGCGGCCCCGGCCGCCGGAGGCCCCCCGGTCGCCAGCGCTTAGCGCACCGTTGCCACCGGCCGGAATCCGCCCGGACTCGGATACTCCCGCCGGTCGCTCATCTGCCCCAGCGGCGTGCGCAGGATCGGCACCGTGTATCCGGCGACGATCGCGGTTTTGCCGCTCGGCGTCTGCTGTTTCACATCATCGTCCGGCAAACGCACCTGAATCTTCTTTGGATCGAGCACCGTCGCGCCGCCGGGTTGCAGGATGAGGTCGGGGATGAAGACGTCGCACGTGCCGGGGACGTTCTGGAGGACGAGCTTCGCGTTGTCCGCGCCGACCATCTGAAAGCCGATGGTGGATGCGTTCGGCGGCACGTCGAGGATGATGAAGGCGCCGTTCTCGGCGATGCCGCCCGAGGCGAATTGCGCGTTTTCTACCCAGACGGAGGCGCCGGCGAAAAGCTCGGTTCTGCGCGCGATCTCCATCTCCGCCGTCGGCGCGCGCTGCGCACCCTTCACGTCGAGCACCCAACCGCGCACGCTGATCGGCTGACGGCTCACGTTGTACACGGAGTTGGGATCATCGCCGCCGCACGCGGCAACGAGGCAAAGCGCTGCAAACAGGAGTGTCCGGCGCATCGGGCGCGGAGCGTATCACGTGCGATAATCGCGCGGCCGTCACCATGAAACGTCTCCTCGTTGCCACCTCTCTGGTCATCCTCGCCGCCGCCTCGCTCGTGTTCGCGCAAACCTCCGGACAGGGGACTCTGCGCACTCCGGCGGGGGAGCGTCCGTTCTCCTACATCCTGCAGTCCGGACAGGTCTACGTCTCCGCCTCCGACATCGCCGCAGCCCTCGGCGGCACGATCGCGCCCGACAACACGGGCTACAAGGTGACGATCAACAACGTCACGGCGGCCTTCGGCGGCGACAGCAAGTACGGCGTGGTGCGCGACGACCTCATCGAGATGCCGGTGCCGCCGATCTCGGTCGAAGGGAAGCCGTATGTTCCGTGGCAGTTTTTCCAGGGCTTTCTCTCGAACGCGGCCTCGCAGGATGTTGCGTGGGACGCAAACGCGCACGCGCTCATCGTCACGCCGCTGCAGAAGGATGCGGTGAGCGTGCAGGTTTCCGTCGCGAACGTGCAGGGGATTTCGAAGATCGTGCTCGCACTGAGCGGGCCGGCGCAGTACGGCATCGCGAAGGAGCCGCAGGCATATCTGATTCGCTTCCGCAGCACGATTCGCGCGCCGTTCGCCGAGCAGACGTATGAGGATCCGCACATCGCGCGGGTCGCGTTCGCAGGCAACGACGTGCGCATTCATCTCACCGCGCCGGACGTGATCGGGGACGCGTATCAGCTCGAGAATCCGCCTCGCATCGTGCTCGACTTCCGCAAAGGCGCCGCGCCGGCGACGGGCGTGCCGGTGAATCCCGCCCAGCCCGCCACTCCGCAGGAAGCTCCCGGTATCAAGACCATCGTGATCG
The DNA here is from genome assembly GCA_030857085.1 of Acidobacteriota bacterium. GTDB lineage: Bacteria > Acidobacteriota > Thermoanaerobaculia > Gp7-AA8 > Gp7-AA8 > QHVT01. Next base: position 1,551 of record JALYOB010000755.1, read on the forward strand.
ATCCGGGCCACGGCGGACGCGAAGTGGGTGCGATCGGGCCGAATGGGCTGATGGAGAAGGACGTGACGCTCGCGATCTCGCGCAAGCTCGCCGACTCGCTCGCGCGGAAGATCGGTGCGCGGGTGGTGCTGACGCGCGAGGACGACAGCGTGGTCTCGCTCGATCAGCGGACTGCGCTCGCGAATCAGTACAAGGCCGATCTCTTCCTTTCCGTGCACATGAACGCGGCGGTGGTGAAGGGCGCCAAGGGATCCGAAACGTACTTTCTGTCGCTCGAGGCGAGCGACGAACTGGCGAAGAAGGCCGCAGAGACGGAGAACGCGCAGCACGCGAACGCCGATCCGACGTCCGATCTGAAGCTGATTCTGTGGGATCTCGCGCAGCAGGCGTATCTCGATGAGTCGAGCCGTTTTGCGCAGACGATTCAGGAAGAGATGAATGCGGCCACCGGCGTCGCCAATCGCGGCGTGAAGCAGGCGCCGTTCAAGGTGCTGGTCGGTGCGACGATGCCCGCGGCGCTGGTGGAAGTCGGCTTCATCACCAATCCCGAGGAAGCGGCGAAGCTGCAGAGTGAGGAGTTTCAGAACCAGATGGTGGAGACGCTGACGCGCGCGGTGCAGCGGTACAAGACGGAGTACGAAACACGCATCGGCCTCACGCCTCCTGCGCCACCCGCGGCCGCGACGACGACCGCGCCTGCAACGACGACGGAACGCTGAGCAGAATGCTGTCACTACGACAACGGATTGAGAGAACGACGAGAGGCCTCCGGC
>JALYOB010000756.1 GCA_030857085.1 Acidobacteriota bacterium
GCGCGTCGTGTGTCTCCTCTTCGTCACGCATCGCGCCGCGATAGTTCTCGAGCTCCGGAATCGTCGTGCCCCAGCGCACGTCGCGTCCCACGTCATCGTATGCAGGCGGACGGCGATCGAGATCGAGGAGCGACGGAATTTCGCCGGAGAAGACGGCGAAGAGGACGCGATAGCTGAATGCATCCGACCAGCGTCGGATGGAGTTGGAGAACGTGGTTGCGATCTCCAGCGCGATCTCGCGCAGCGACAGCGTGCGGCCGTCGGTGAGTTGCCAGACGCGTTCGTTCGGGCCGGCGGTGAATGGATTGCGCGGGAAGTGAAAGTCGCGCGTCACCCAGCCGTTGCGCGTCGCATGCTTGCCCGGCTTCACGTCGGCGATGACCGGAATGTTGCGCGCGGCCAGCTCTTCGACGCGATACGACGGCCACGAGATGACTTCGCGCACGATGCCGACGATGAGCGCGGTCGTCGCGGCCATGAGGCCGGGATCGGGAGTGAAGTCGAGCGTGATCTCGATGCGATCGCGCCGCGGCCGCACGCCCATGCCGGTCGACTCACGATTCGCACCGGCGACGATGACCGGCACCGGCAGAAGGTGCGCGAGGAGCATCGCCAGTTTCTGAATGGTGCGGTTGCGATTGCGCTCGCCCCGTTCGAGCTCGTACGAAATGTTGAAGTGGCAGCTGAACGCCTCCAGCCGGATGTTCTTGCCGTTCTTCTTTGCCCACCGGTCGAGCTGTTCTCGCACGAAGCGGAGCTGTTCCCAGAGGCTGCGCACCACGCGCGCGGTGCATTGCGGCGCGATCTCGATGACGGGCGTGACGACCTCGAGCACGCCGCCATCGAAGTAAACCGCCCCGCCGGTCGGCAGTTGCGACGACTTCGAGGTGCGTTTGAGGAGCGGCCGGTCAATGAAGGACGTCGGCGCCCGCCAATACTCCTCGGGCACGATTTCCTCGTCATCGACGAAAACCTTGAACTCCGATTCCAGTCCGACGACCGGCATCGCGAGCTCATTGCGATAAGGGAAGCGTAGTGGTTCGGTGGACATGTACGGCTGGGGAGGGAAAGAGCAAGGAGCGCGCCGCGTTCCGCGGCGCGGTTGATCCGTTGTCCGTTCTCCGTTGAAGGCCATGCAGCGGCCTGACCTTCAACGGACAACCGACAACCGAGAACGCAGCTACAAAGCGTCGGAGACGCTTTGTAGCTGCTCCGCAATCTCCTCCACACTCGCCTTCGCCACCGTGGCGCTGTCGAAGCGCACGAGCACCGGGTCGTACATGCCGCGTTCGAAGAGGGCGGCGCGGACCTGGATGAAGCGGGTGCGGAGGGCGGGTGTCACGCCATCGCTGCCGGCGGCGCGCAGTTCCTGCGCGACTTCGCTTGCGAGTTGCTTCACCTGCGCCTCGTTGAGACGCGGCGCGGATTCCTGATCGTGGGCCATCGACTACCTCCTGATGCCGAGCTTCTCGTACATCGCCGCGTCGCCCGGCTCCACGCGTAAAAACGTGGCGATGCCGTGCGCGGCAATGCGATCTTCCGGCCAGTCGTCGACATTGACCAGACCCGCTTCCGAGAGATCGCCGTCGATGCCCACCAGCTCATAGCCGGCCCACACGCCGAATCCGCGCTCCTCGGTCGGCCCGATGGAGCCGACGCGTCTGAATTTTTTGATGTAGCGCGCCAACGCGAGCTCTTACGCGTTCAGCTTGTAGATGACGGAGAGCTCGTGGATGACTTCCTGCGGCACGCCATCCTTGATGAGCGGCTTGAAGCGCCAGTTGCGGATCGCCTTGACGGTGATCTTCTCGAACACGTCGTGCTCCGGATGACTGAGCACCTGCACGTCGCGCACGCGTCCGTTCTTGCCGATGATGTAGCGCACAACCACGACGTCTTCCCAGCCGCGGATGCGCGCGTCGTCGGGGTAGGCGGGATAGACCATCGACATCGCGGCCATCGGCAGCGGCGCGTCGCGTTTGACGACGACCGTATCCGGCGGCGCGACTGCTGCGGCGACGATGCCGCCGGTCGTTCCACCGACGACGCCCCCCTCCACTCCGTCGAGCGAGCCGCCGACCACGCCGCCTTCGACGCCGCCTTCAATGCCCCCTTCGACACCACCTGCCACCGGTGCCTCGACTGCCGCGACCTGCGTCGTCTGCGGCAACACCGTCGGGATCTCCTCCGGGATCACCGTCGGCGCGACGTCCGGCATCTTCACCGCGACCTGCTGCGGCTGCGCCTGCACGCGTTTCGGCGCGGCGGCGGGCGGCGGCGGTGGAGGAGGCGTCGGCAGCGACTCGAGGTTGTACATCGTCGC
>JALYOB010000757.1 GCA_030857085.1 Acidobacteriota bacterium
CGTTTCGGCCGGCAGCGGCACCGAGAACAATGGCTGGACGCAGGCCGCGGCCGCGGTCGACTTTGACCTCGATGGCTGGGAAGACCTGATCGTCGGCAATGACTTTGGCGTCAATGCGTACTATCGCAATCGCCACGACGGCACGTTCGAAGACATGGCCACGAAGCTGGGCACCGACCTGCCGTCGAGCTCCATGAACATCGGCACCGCCGACCTCAATAAGGACGGCTACCCCGACATCTACATCTCCAACATCGTGGCGATGGTGAAAGACGAGAAGTACATCATGCCGACCGAAGAGACGAAGATGAAGCGCAAGGCAGAGAAGCTCGCCACCATGCGCGTCGTGCAGAACAATCATCTCTTCACCTCCACCCGCGCCAAGGACGAACTGCATTACGTGCAGAACGAGGCCGTCGATCCCACCGGCACCGCCACCGGCTGGGCATGGGACGCCGATTTCTTCGATTTCGACAATGACGGCGATGACGATCTCTATCTCGTCAATGGTCTCCACGAGTACCTGCTCTATCAGTCGCAGTTCAAGCTGAATACGGATCAGGGCGTGAAGGAAATGACCTTCGCGGTGCACGAGCGCGAGCCGAACGTCTTCTTCGTCAATGAAGGCGGCAAGCTCGCCAATCGCAGTGAAGGCAGCGGCGCCGATTACTCCGGCAACTCCCGCTCGGCCGCATACCTCGACATCGACAATGACGGCGATCTCGACGTCATCGTGAACAATTTCAACGAGCGCGCAACGGTGCTGCGCAATGAATCCGAACGCCTCAATCACCACTGGCTGAAAATCAAGCTGGTCGGCGACCCGAAACAGTCGATCAACGCCGACGCCATCGGCGCGCGCATCGTGGTGAAAACCGCCGGCGGCAACACCGTCTGGCGCGAAGTCCAGAGCGCCACCGGCTATCTCTCCCAGCACCCGTCCACGCAGCACGTCGGCCTCGGCAGCGAGACGAAGGCGGACGTGACGGTCTACTGGCCCAACGGCGAGAAGCGGGAGTACAAAGGACTGGCGGCGGACAAGGTGCATGTGTTGAAGTACTGAGCGTCGCGGCTTCAGGCGTTAGGCGGTGGCGTATGGGGATTCTCGCGACGACGCCAGTCTCGCCAGGATTGAGGACGTCGCGAAATTCCCCAAACGCCCCCGCGGCGCTTGCAGCGCCGCGGCTCCCAACACCCGCGGCGCGCTTCGCGCGCCGCGTATCATCGCCTCGTGCCCTGGCTCATCCACCTCTACACCGCCTCCGGCGTCCTCCTCAACCTCGCCGCCGCGCTCGAGCTCACGCACGGACAGCCCGACCCCAGACACGTTTTCCTCTACCTCACCCTCGCCGTCCTCATCGACGCCACCGACGGCCCGCTCGCGCGCCGCGCCGACGTCAAACACCGCCTCCCCCACATCCACGGCCGTACCATCGACGACCTCGTCGACTTTCTCACCTTCACCTTCATCCCCATGCTCCTCATCGCGCGGCTGGGGTGGGTTCCGCGCCCTGCACTCCTCTTCGTCGCGCCGCCGCTCCTCACCAGCCTCCTCGGCTTCGCCAACGCCGGCGCCAAAGACGAATCGGGCGGCTTTTTTCTCGGCTTTCCCTCCTACTGGAACATCGTCGCCTTCTACAACGGCATCCTCGCCGCGCATGGATTGCAATCCGTCAATGCCGCAATCCTGATCGCCTTATCCGTGCTGACGCTGATGCCGGTCGGCTTCATCTACCCCAACCTCGCCCCGCGCCGATGGAAGCTCCCCATCCTCGGCGGCGCTTTCGTCTGGACGGCGATGCTCCTCGCAATGCTGCCGCGCTACCCGTCGCCGCCGCTCTGGCTCGTCGCCCTTTCCCTCGCCTATCCGCTCTTCTACACTGCCGTCTCGGTCATGGAATACGGACGCCACCGCCGCGCAAATCTGGCGCAGTGAGTGCAGGCGCCCGAACGAGCAAGTGGAGGTATGTATGAACGAAGAGATCCAATCGGGTTTGATCCAGGACGTCCGAGACCTCGACCCCATCACCCTTTCCGCATCCCCCGCTGATGCGGACGGCAGCGATGCCACGCGCAAAAGCGACTCCGACCGCAGCGATCGCGGCGGCGACTCCGACGGCACCGATCACGGCGACAGCGACGGCACCGACGCCACCGACGGTGACGGCACCGACTCCGGCGATGCAGACGGTACCGATAGCGGCGATTCCGACGGGACGGATCACTAGTCGCGGCTGACGCAGTTGACCAGTTCCCCGTTGCCTGTTGCCGCGCAGTTCCTCGCCCGAGCGTCATCCCGGGCACCCTGCACGGCAACAGGC
>JALYOB010000040.1 GCA_030857085.1 Acidobacteriota bacterium
GCCTCAGGTGGCTCGCTGACGGAAAATGTAGGAAACAAACGACCTACAGGTTTTCGGTAGACCCCGGTCGCACGGCTACTCTTCGTCCTCGTCCTCGTCGCCACCGGCGCTCTTGTACTTTTTCGTCTTGTTGTAGAGCGTCTTGTACGAGATGCCGAGGATTTCGGCGGTCTTGCGGCGGTCGCCGTCGGTCATGTTGAGCGTTTCTTCGATCACGATCCGCTCGACTTCTTCCATCGGCTGGCCGAGGGGGATGCTCACCGCGTTCTTGGAGCGCTTCCGGCGATTGCCGGCGAGTTTGTCGGGCAGACACTCGACAGTCAGCGTGTCGGTGCGCGCCATGATGAAGGCGCGGTTGATCACGTTGCGCAGCTCGCGCACGTTGCCCGGCCACTCGTAAGCCTGGAGAGCTTCGATGAAGTCGGGATCGATCTTCTCGACCTTCTTCTCTTCGGTCTCGTTCAGCTTCTGAAGGAAAAAGTGCGAGAAGAGCGGGATGTCTTCGAGACGCTCGCGCAGCGGCGGGACGTCGATCGGGAAGACATTGAGACGGTAGTAGAGATCTTCGCGCATGCGTCCGCCCTGGATGGCCATCTGCGGATCGCGGTTCGACGCGGCGACGATGCGCGCATCGATGTTGATCTCTTCGTTGCCGCCGACGCGGCGGAACTTGCCTTCTTCCAGAACGCGCAGCAGTTTGACCTGCAGCTCGATCGGCATTTCGGTGATTTCGTCGAGGAACACCGTGCCGCCCTTGGCCAGCTCGAAGTAGCCTTCGCGGCGTTTGATGGCGTTGGTGAACGCGCCTTTCTCGTGGCCGAAGATTTCGGACTCGATGAGGGTCGGCGAGATCGCACCGCAGTTGAATGCGATGAACGGTTTGTTGCGGCGGCGCGAGAGGTAGTGAATCGTGTTCGCGACCACTTCCTTGCCTGAACCCGATTCGCCGACGATGAAGACGTTCGCGTCGGTGTTCGCAACCATCTCCAGCTCTTCGAACAGCCGCTGCATGCGCGGCGACTTGCCGACGAGGTGGCCGAGCGCACCCATCTTCTGCAGCTGACGCCGGAGCTCGATGATCTCCTGCTTCATCAGCTGCTTGTCTTCGACGGACTTGAGGATCACCTGCAGACGCGGCAGGTCGACCGGTTTGGTGACGTAGTCTTCGGCACCGACTTTCAGCGCCTTGACTGCCGAGTCGACAGTGGCGTGGCCGGTGAGGATGATGACCGAGACGTCGGGGAAACTTTCTTTGATGCGATGCAGCAGGTCGAGGCCCGAGCCGTCGGGCAGTTTGAGGTCGACGATCGCGACGTCCGGGAGGAGCTTGCTGATGGAGTTCCAGCCGGCTTTGACCGTATCGGCGACTTCCGGCTCGTAACCCCACTCCTCCACGACGTCGGCCATGCCGGCGCTCGTGGCGCGATCATCATCGACAATCAGGACTCTTTTCATCGTGCTCCCAGAGGAAAGGACAGCCTTAGCGAGACCTTATCACGTTCCACGGACGCATTCAGCTCGCCGCCGTATGTCTCGGCGATGAGCCTTGCAACCGCGAGCGAGAGGTCGGGGTTCCCGTCGGCGTCGCTGTAGTAGAACTTGAACAGCCGTGCCGGTTCGACGTCGGCGGGATGCGGCGAACCGCTCATGGCAATCGTGTATGTGTGCGTGTCGCGGCTGACCGTGGCCGTGTGTGCCTCACCGGCGAAGAATTTGGCCGCGCCTTCGAAGAACAACTTGCACGCCTGACGGATTCTCGCCTCATGCGCCGGAACGATGGCCTCGCCGTCAGAAGTGACTGTCACGCCGTGCGAGGCCGCGGCGTCGACGACGATCGGTGCGATGTCGAGCGGCTGCGGCATGCCTTCTCCTTTCGGCGGTGTGGAGAGGAGAAAGAACGCGTCGAAGATGCGGCCGAGGCGGCGCAGCTCCGTTTCGATCGCGCCGGTGTACGTGACGATCTTCTCGTCATCTTCACCGACGAGTTTGCGCAGACGCATGCGCAGCAATTCGAGATTGAGCACCGCTACATTGAGCGGCGTCTTCAGATCGTGCGCAGTGTCGGCGCTACGCGAAAAGTTCGCGCGCGCAAAGCTCTCGAGCCATGGCTCCATGAGTTAGACCGCGCGAGGGCAATGCAAAGTCGAGACCGGCAGCGCGCCGCTGGACGCGGCGCTGTTGTCCGTTATCCGTTATCCGTTCAAGGTGGCGTACGTGACCTTCAACGGAGAACGGACAACGGACAACGGCAACGCGTCAGTGCTCCCGCGTCACGCCGATCAGCGCAATCGACTCTTCCAGCCGCGCTTCCGCGAGTGCGAACTCGGGGTCGTGCGAGGAGAGATCGGCGATGTCGCGCTCGGCCTGGGTGCGCACGCGTTCGACTTCGGCGCGATCGACTTCGCCCGGGAGGAAGCCGCGTTCGGCGAGCACGATCACGCGATCGGGCAACACTTCCGCGAACCCCCACGAGATCACGAGCCGTTCGACTCGTGATCCCGTGCGATAGCGCAGCTGGCCGATGCGCAGCGTCGCAAGAAGCGGCGTGTGGCCGGGAAGCACGCCGATCTCGCCGTCCGTCGCCGGCAGCACCACTTCGTCGGCTTCGGCCTCGATGATCTTCCGCTCGCGCGTGACCACCGTGAGACTGATACGGTTCGGGAGATCGGCCATCGCTGTTTCCTTACGCCGCCTCGCGCTTCATCTGCTCGTAGCGCTCGATGACGTCCTCGATCGTGCCCTGGAGCAGGAACGCCTGCTCGGGAATCTCGTCATGCTTGCCATCGACGATCTCGCGGAAGCCGCGGATCGTGTCGGCGATCTTGACGTATTTGCCTTTGATGCCGGTGAACTGCTCGGCCACGTGGAACGGCTGCGAGAGGAAGCGCTGGATCTTGCGCGCACGCGCAACGATGACGCGATCTTCTTCCGACAGTTCGTCGATGCCGAGAATGGCGATGATGTCCTGCAGATCCTTGTACTTCTGCAGAACCGCCTGCACCGCACGGGCGGTGTTGTAGTGCTCTTCGCCGAGGATGCGCGGGTCGAGAATCTTCGAAGTCGAGGCGAGCGGATCGACGGCCGGGTAGATCCCGAGCTCCGCGATCTGACGCGAGAGAACGGTCGTCGCGTCGAGGTGAGCGAATGCCGTTGCCGGCGCAGGATCGGTGAGGTCGTCGGCGGGAACGTAGATCGCCTGCACCGAGGTGATCGAGCCCTTCTTCGTGGAGGTGATGCGCTCCTGCAGCTCACCCATCTCCGTGGCGAGGTTCGGCTGGTAACCGACCGCGCTCGGCATGCGGCCGAGGAGTGCCGACACTTCGGAACCCGCCTGTGTGAAGCGGAAGATGTTGTCGATGAAGAGCAGCACGTCCTGACCTTCGACGTCGCGGAAGTATTCGGCGACGGTGAGGCCGGTGAGGCCGACGCGCAGACGCGCGCCCGGCGGCTCGGTCATTTGGCCGTAGATCAGTGCCGCCTTCGACTTCGAAGGATCACCCGGCGTGATGACGCCCGTCTCTTCGAATTCGAGATAGAGGTCGTTACCTTCGCGCGTGCGCTCGCCGACGCCCGCGAAGACCGAGAAGCCGCCGTGCTGCTTGGCGACGTTCGTGATCAGCTCGAGAATGAGAACGGTCTTGCCGACGCCGGCGCCGCCGAACAGACCCGTCTTGCCGCCCTTGGTGTACGGCTCGAGAAGGTCGATGACCTTGATGCCGGTCTCGAACATCTCGATGCCGGTAGCCTGGTCTTCGAACTTCGGCGCCTCGCGGTGGATCGACCAGCGCAGCTCGGCGTTGACCGGACCACGCTCATCGACCGGCTCACCCAGAACGTTCATGATCCGGCCCAGCGTTTCGCGTCCAACCGGAACCATGATCGGCGCACCGGTGTCGATCGCGCGCATGCCGCGGACCATTCCGTCGGTCGGCTTCATCGCGACGCAACGCACCTGGTTCTCGCCGATGTGATTCGCGACTTCGACGATGACGTCGATCTTCACCTTGCCGAACTCGCCTTCGTCGTAGATGCGAATCGCGCTGTGCAGCGACGGAAGATGTCCTTCCGAGAATTCGATGTCGACTGCCGGTCCGATGACCTGGACCACGCGGCCAATCTGCTGTTTGCCCGTTTCCGTTGCGGTTGCTGTTGCCATGTTGTTCTCCACTTAGTGGCCGGCCGCCGCGGCGCCCGACACGATTTCGATGATTTCCTTCGTGATCGACGCCTGGCGGATCCGGTTGTACGTGAGGGTGAGGTGGCTGATCATGTCGGAGGCGTTCTTGGTCGCCGCCTCCATTGCCGTCATGCGCGCGCCCTGCTCGGCCGCGGCCGATTCGAGCAGCACGCGATACAGCTGAAACTCGATGTGTTTCGGCAGCAGATCGCTGAGGATCCGCTCCGGTCCCGGCGCATAGATGTAGTCGATCGCCGGCACATTCGGATCGGCCTCGGTGCGCGGGAGCGGCAGGAGCCGTTCGAGCGTGACGCGCTGCGCGATCACGGATTTAAATTCGTTGTAGAGCACATAGACCGCATCGAACTCGCGGCTGATGAAGTCGTCGATGATGCCCTGCGCGATCTCGCGCGCCGTGTCGAGCGAGAGCGCCTGATACACCTGCGCGCCCTGACGGCGAATCGGCAGCGAGCGGCGCTTGAAGAAGTCGATCGCCTTGCGGCCGATCGGCAGCAGCTCGACATGCTCCCAGTTCTGCTCTTTGACCGCGTTCTGCGCCGCGCGAATGATGTTCGCGTTGAATGCGCCGCAGAGACCGCGGTCCGCAGTCACGACGAGCAGCAGCACTTTGCGTTCTGCTTCACGTTCCTGCAGCAGCGGATGCTGCGCGAGATCAGCGCGCGTCGAAAGGGACGCGAGCACTTCGCGCAGGCCCGCCGAATACGGACGCGCGGCCATCATCCGCTCCTGCGCGCGGCGCAGTTTCGCGGCCGAAACCATCTTCATCGCCTTCGTGATCTGCTGCGTGTTTTTCGTCGAGCGGATCCGGCGGCGTAGGTCGATCGTACTGGGCATCGTCGTTTGTCTCGCGCTTACGCCGCGAGCGCGTTTGCGTTGTCTCGGAGGTACTGCTCTTTGAATCCGGTGATCGCGCTGCGCAGAGCACCTTCGACTTCTGCGTCGAACTTCGGTGAGGTCTCGAGGCGGTCGACGAGCTCGAGGTGCTCATCGCTCAGGTACTGATGCAGCGCGGCTTCGAACGGACGGACCGCTTCGACGGCGAGGTTGTCGAGGAAGCCTTTCGTACCGGCGTACACCGACGCGACCTGAAGACCGACACGCAGCGGCTGATACTGACCCTGCTTGAGGATCTCGACAAGACGCTTGCCGCGATTGAGCTGCGCCTGCGTGGTCTTGTCGAGGTCGGAGCCGAACTGCGCGAACGCGGCCAGCTCGCGATACTGCGCGAGGTCGAGACGCAGCGTGCCCGAAACCGAGCGCATCGCGCGGACCTGCGCCGAACCGCCGACTCGCGAGACCGAGATGCCGACGTTGATCGCCGGACGGACGCCCGAGTGGAAGAGGTCCGTCTCGAGGAAAATCTGGCCGTCGGTGATCGAGATGACGTTCGTCGGGATGTACGCCGAGACGTCACCCGCCTGCGTTTCAATGATCGGCAGCGCGGTGAGCGAGCCGCCTCCGCGCGCATCGGAGAGTTTCGACGCGCGCTCGAGAAGACGGGAGTGGAGATAGAAGACGTCGCCCGGATATGCCTCACGGCCGGGCGGACGGCGGAGCAGCAGCGAGATCTCGCGATACGCGGCCGCGTGCTTCGACAGATCGTCGTAGATCACGAGCGCGTGCTGGCCGTTGTACATGAAGTACTCGCCCATCGCGCAACCGGCGTACGGCGCGAGGTACTGCAGCGGCGCTGCTTCCGAGGCCGACGCGTTGACGATGATCGTGTAGTCCATCGCGCCGTACTCTTCGAGCGTCTTCACGATCTGCGCAACGGTCGACTTCTTCTGACCGATGGCCACGTAGACGCAGATGACGTTCTTCCCCTTCTGATTGAGGATCGTGTCGACCGCGACGGCAGTCTTGCCGGTCTGGCGGTCGCCGATGATCAGCTCGCGCTGGCCGCGGCCGATCGGAATCATCGCGTCGATGGCCTTGAGGCCCGTCTGCAGCGGCTCTTTGACCGGCTTGCGGTCGACGACGCCGGGCGCGAGACGCTCGATCGGGTAGAACTCGGTCGAGGCGACCGGGCCTTTGCCGTCGATCGGCGCGCCGAGCGCGTTCACCACGCGGCCGACCATCGCCGGACCGACCGGAACCGACATGATGCGGCCGGTGCGCTTGCACTGATCGCCTTCCTTGAGGTTCTGGTAGTCGCCGAGGAGAACGCAGCCGACGTTGTCTTCCTCGAGGTTGAGGGCCAGGCCGGTGACGTCGTTGGGGAACACGACCAGCTCGCCGGCCATGACGCGCTCGAGTCCGTAGACGCGGGCGATGCCGTCGCCAACGGAGGTGACGGTACCGACTTCACTGACGTCGACGCCGCGGCCGATGCCGGTCAACTGCTGACGGATAATCTCTGTGATTTCTTCTGCCTTCAAATCGACAGCCATATCGTTCTCCGAAAAGGTGCGAGTGAATTCGTTACGCTAACGATTCACGGAATTTGTTGATTTTGCCGGCAACGGAAGCGTCCCAGATCTCGCTGCCGATGCGAACGACGAATCCGCCGAGCAGCGTCGGATCCGTTTTGATGTCGAGCTCCACGCGCTTGCCGACTTTCTTCGAAAGCGTGTCGGCGAGATCGCGGATCTCATCCGGACCAAGGGCCTTGGCGCTGCGGACCTCCGCAACAGCAACGCCGAGGGCTGCATTCACGTACGTGCCGAGGGCTTCGACGATCGCGTCGATCTCGTTGATGCGATGGTGCTGCACGAGCACCTCGAGTGAGCGGGTCGCGAGGTCGGACATCTGCATCCGTGACGCGAGCTGACGTGTGACGTTCAGCTTCGCGGCCTCGTCGACGGGATTCGCGTAGAGGTCGCGCAACTCGCGCGAGCTGCGCAATGCGGTCGCGAAGCGCTGGAGCTCGCCGCGCAGTTCGTTGGCTTTCGCCGGCGAGCCGGCGGCGTCCATCATCGCGCGGGCGTAGGGACGTGCGAATCTGCGGATCATGAGTGCACCTCACCTACTTCGCGCAGGCTGTCCTGGAAGAGCTTGCGCTGGTCCTGCTCGGTGATCTTCTCTCTCAGAATCGCCTCGGCGCGTTCGCTCGCGAGCTGGCCGGCATATTCGGTGAGCTCGGCGCGCGCATGCTTGAGGCGGTTGTCGACTTCGGTGCGGGCGGTGGCGAGGATCTTCTGCGCCTCGGTCTCCGCGGTGGCCATGAGGTCGCGCTTCTGGCGCTCCCCTTCGGTCTCAGCGCGCTGATGAATCGCTCGCACTTCCGCTTCGATCGCAGAGAGGCGCGCCTGAATCTCGCTCGCCATCTGATCGGCGCGTGCGCGGCGCTCGCGCGCTTCTTCATTCGCGCGGCGGATCGCTTCACCCCGATCGGCAAAGGCCTTCTTCACCGGTCCGCCGACGAAGTAGACCAGCACGCCGATGAAGAGGAGCATGTTCGCGAGCTTGAGAATCCAGCCCGGGATGCCGAAGTAGGTTTTCTCGTGATGCTCTTCCGCGTTCTGGCCGTGCTCTTCCGGATGCGCAACTTCGTGCGCTTCGTTTTCAGCCGCATGTGCAGCAGTGCCGCCGGTTTTGTCCTGCGGAGTCGCGGGCGCTTCGTGCTGTGCGAAAACAGCCGGCGTGGCGATGAGCAGCAATAGAAGAAGGAGGCGGCGCATGATCAGACTGCCCTCCCGAGAATGCGTTCTGCCGCGAGCCGGGCAAGCGATTCGGACTCGCGGACGATCTTCTCGCGCGCAACCGCGACGTCGGCGCTGAGGCGCGTGTCGGCATCCGAAACGATCGCGCGCGCTTCGTTGTTGGTGCGCTCGACGACCTGCTGGCGATACACGCCCGCTTCGTTGCGATGACGCTCGCGCACCGCCGCCGCCTCGCGTTTCGCGGCGGTCAGCTGCGCCTCAGTCTGCGCGGTTGCTTCGTTGAATCGCGCGAGCGCGTCTTCGAACAATTTCTCTGCCGTCCGGGTCTCGGTCTCGCGCGCATCCAGCACTTCATTGATCGGCTGGAGGAAGAACCTGCGCACGACCATGTAATTCAGGATGAAGATCACCATGATCGCGAGCAGAGACAGGTCGGGCGCTAAGTTGATTTGCATAACGTTTTATCGGGCGAGGCCGCGCGCGAGGAGGGCACCAGGAGCGCACACGTCCTCCAAAAAGCCGCGGTTGTATACCACATCGGAAAGAACGTTGTCACGGCTTCCGTTGTCGGTAGAACGGTGGCAGACGACAACTACAAAGCGATTCTCGAGCGGGCGGATGAGCACTTCACTTCGGTGATGCAGACGCAGCCGCAGAACCTGCAGTGCGGCGCCGGCTGCTCGCTCTGCTGCTACGGCCTTTTCGAGATCGGCTCGGGCGACGTGCCGGTGATCGCCGAAGGGCTGGCGAAGCTGCATCCGGCGCGACGGAGGAAGATCATCCGCCGCGCGCTGGAGATCGTGGAAAAAAGCGAGCATCCGAATCTCCGCGAGTGCGATCCGGAAGAGAAGGAAGCGTTCTTCGATCGCACGCAGTCGACGCCCTGCCCGAATCTCGACGACGACGGCTTGTGCATGATGTACGAGCACCGCCCGCTCGTCTGCCGCACGTTTGGCCTGCCGCTCCGCGAGGGCCGCGATTACGTCGGCGACATCTGCGAGCTGAACTTCACGACCTCCAGCCCTGCGGAAAGAATGAAGGCCGCATGGGACCTCGAGTGGGAGGATGTGCTGGGAGTGGAGGATGAGTTCACGATTCCGGAAGTGATCGTGTTGGCCGCGCGGATGCGCGGCTGGCTTTAGGCGGTGGGCGTTAGGCGCTTGGGGTGAACGGGAGTCGGGCAACACACCCCAAGCGCCCAGCGCCCAAAGCCGCGGCGCAGCGCGCCGCTTACGCCTTCGCCGCAATACTCGTCACACTCGCCCCCGCACCCGCCGCCTTCTTGTCTCCCATCACACAATTTCCCTGAAAAATCGCCCCTTCTTCGATGACGAGGGCGGGGGTGTCGATGTCGCTGTAGACCTTGCCGTTGCGGTGGATCTCGACGCGCTGGTCGGCGATGATCTTACCGACGACGGTACCGCTGATGGCGACGCGGCCGACGTGGATGTCGCCTTCGATGTGCGCGCTCTCGCCGACGATCAACTCATTCTTCGATCGGATCGAGCCGTGGAACTTGCCATCGATGCGCATCGTGTCTTCGAAATCGAGCTCGCCGCGGAACGTCGCGCCGCGATCGAGAAAGCCGTTCAGGTCACCGCTTTTCTTCATTGAGGTCCTCCAGCGCTATCGGCGCCGCATGATTTCGTCGACGAGCCGGATCAGCTCGTCCTCGCTGCCGAAGCGGATGTGAATGATGCCGCCGCGGCGTTTGCGATCGATCTCGACTTTGCTGCGCAAAGTTCTCATCAGTTTCTCTTCCGCGTCGCGCGTGAAGATGTCTTTCTCTTTTTCGGGCTGCTCGGCGGCTTTCGGCGAGCTTTCAGCCGCGAGCATCTCGGTCTGGCGCACGTTGAGGTTGCGTTTGACGACGCGCTCGGCGAGCTGCTCCTGCTTTTTCGGTGAGTCGACCGCGAGAATCGCGCGCGCGTGGCCCATGGAGAGCTGTCCTGACGCGAGGAGCTTCTTCACCGGATCGGGCAGGCGGAGCAGGCGCAGAAAGTTCGCGACCGTCGAACGCTCTTTGCCGACGCGCTTGGAGATCTCTTCCTGCGTGAGGCCGAACTCCTCGTGGAGCTGGTGGTACGCGTACGCTTCTTCGATCGTGTTGAGGTCTTCGCGCTGGATGTTCTCGATCAGCGCGACCTGCAGCACGTCACTGTCGGTCATCGTCTCTTTGATGACCACAGGGACGATGCTCAGCCCCGCCTTCTGCGCCGCGCGGAAGCGGCGCTCGCCCGCGATGAGGCGGTATTTGTTGTCACCCGTTTTCGTGACGACTAAAGGTTGAATAATACCGTGCTCGCGAACGCTGCGCGAGAGCTCCTCGATTGAGGCGTCGTTGAAGGTCTTGCGGGGCTGGTAGGGGTTGGGCGAGATCTGTTCGATCGGAACCTGGGCCAGGCCGCTGCCGGGCACCGCCGGCGCGGCCGGTGCTGCAGCAGGTTCGGCGGCCGGGCGGCTCGGGATGAGGGCGCCGAGGCCGCGGCCGAGGGCTTTCTTCTGGGTGCTCATGTCAGGACGGTCTCCGCGCGCTGGATGAACTCACGGGCGAGGTTGACGTAGGCTTCGCTGCCGCGGCTGCGGATGTCATAGAGAATGATCGGTTTTCCGAACGATGGCGCCTCCCCCAGCCGGACGTTGCGCGGGATGACAGTGCTGTAGACCTTCTCCGCAAAGTGGCTCTTCACTTCCTCGGCCACCTGCCGCGACAGGTTCATCCGCTCGTCGTACATGGTGAGGGCGATGCCTTCGATCTCCAGCCCCGGGTTGAGCATGTCGCGGACGCGCTCCACCGTATTGATGAGCTGCGCAATGCCTTCGATCGCAAAGTACTCGCACTGCATCGGCACGAGGACGGAGTTCGCGGCGGTGAGGCCATTGATCGTAAGCAGGCTGAGCGAGGGCGGCGAATCGATCAGGATGTAGTCGTAATCCTTGCTCACCTCGGCTAAAGCGCGGCGGAGATAGAACTCACGGCCGATGGCGTCGGAAAGCTCGAGTTCGGCGGCGACCAGATCGACGGAAGACGGCGCGACGTGGAAGTTCGGAAGGTCGGTCTGCCGGATGACCTCCCGAATGCTCATCCCGTCGGTGAGGACTGGGTAGATCGACTTCTCGTCGTTCTTGGAGAGGCCGACGCCCGAGGTCGCGTTCGCCTGCGGGTCGAGGTCGACCAGAAGCACGTTCCGCTCGCACGCGGCAAGTGAGGCGCTGAGGTTGATCGCGGTCGTCGTTTTACCGACGCCACCCTTCTGGTTTGCGAGCGAGACAATCTTGGCCATGTCAGGCGGTCTGTTCCACGTGGAACATCAACACTACGAGGTAATTCGATTCGCCGCGCGGGAGCGGGATCGCTTCTCCGCGGCTGAATCCGGCGATCTCAGGGACATCCGGAGTTCCCTGGAAGAGTGCGACGCGCGCACCGTCTTCCAGATGTTCCTTCAACGACGGTACCCACTCTTCCGGGTTCCCCACCGCACGTGAAACGACGAGGGAGAAGCGGAGATCGGCAGGTAGCCGCTGCAGAAGGCCCGACAATCTATCACCGTAAACTCGGGAGCTCAAGCGGCACTCCCGCACGATGTGCTTCAAAAAGGCCCATTTTCTCTGGTCCGCCTCCACCAGATGGAACCGCGCCTCGGGTGAAACGATGGCCATCGGGATCGCCGGCAGCCCGCCGCCCGAGCCGAAGTCCATCACTTCCCCCACCGGACGGAGGATCTCCGCCGCCGTCACCGCCTCGGCGATGTGTTCGTCGAGATGCTCCTTCGCCTCCGGGCCGATCAGGTTCACCTTCGCGGTCCACTTCAGGAGCTCCGATTTGTAGAGGTCGAGTTTCTGCGCGTGCACTACACCACCTGCCGCCCGCGCCGAACGTGCATGCGCACGATCGCGATCGCCGCGGGTGTGACTCCCGGAATGCGGCTCGCTTGCCCGAGGGAGATGGGGCGGATGCGGGAGAGCTTCTCGGTCATTTCGCGGGAGAGCCCGGGGAGCGCGTACGACATCTCCGCCGGAATGCGGAGATCCTCGTCTTCCGTGAGTTTCGCGGCCTCGCGCTGCTGCCGCTCGATGTAACCGGCGTAGCGCAGGCGGCTGACCACGCCCTCCCGTTCTTCCTCATTCAGATTGCGAAATGCGCCGGCGAGCTCCGGAACGGCTGTCTCTGCGGCGGTGAGAACGCGCTCGATGTCGAGGCTCGGGCGCTGGAGCAGCTTGCCGAACGTGGTCTGGGACGAGAGCTCGAGGTCCGCTTCCCGGAGCCAGGAGACGGTTTCGCGGTCGGGCCGAAGCTCCATCTCCCCTGCTTCGAGCGCCCGCTGCATGCGCGCGATGCGCGATTCCACGCGGCGGCGGCGTTCGTCGTCCAGGATGCCGAGGCGTTCGGCGACCGGAGAAAGGCGTTCATAAACGGAGTCGCATCCGAGAAGAAGGCGGTGCTCGGCGCGGGAGGTGAACATCCGGTACGGCTCCTCGGTGCCGTGCGTCACGAGGTCGTCGATCATCACGCCCGCGTACGCCTCGTTGCGGCGCAGTACGACCGGCTCTCCGCCGCGCACCGCCTGCAGCGCGTTGATTCCCGCCAGCAGCCCCTGCGCCGCCGCTTCCTCATAGCCGGAGGTGCCGTTGATCTGCCCAGCGAGAAAGAGACCTTCTACGCCGCGAACCTGAAGCGTGGGGAGGAGTTGCTGCGGATTGACGAAGTCATATTCGACCGCGTAGCCGTAGCGGGCGATCTTCGCCTGCTCGAATCCGGGCAGCGAGCGGACGACCGCATCCTGCACGTCCGCCGGAAGGGAGGTCGAAATCCCGTTCATGTAGAGCCACGGATGCTGGAGGCCTTCCGGCTCGACGAACACCTGATGGCGTTCTTTGTCCGCGAACCGCACCACCTTGTCTTCGATGGATGGGCAGTAGCGCGGGCCGGCGGCGACGATCTGGCCGGAGTACATCGGCGCGCGGTGGAGATTCGCGCGAATCAGCTCGTGGGCAAAACCGCCGGTGTAGGTCAGCCAGCAGAGGATCTGCGGCTGTTCGAGAGTATCGGTGAGGATCGAGAACGGGCGCGGATTGGCGTCGCCGGGCGCTTCTTCCAGCTTCGAAAAGTCGACGGTCGTCTTGTCGACGCGGGGCGGCGTTCCGGTTTTGAGGCGGCCGAGCTGCAGGCCGAGCGTGCGCAAGGAGTCGGAAAGCGTCTCTGCGGATGGCTCGCCGAAGCGGCCGCCGACGGTTTTCTGCTCGCCGGAGTGCATGAGCGCGCGGAGGAAGGTGCCGGTGGTGACGATCACCGCCTTCGCCGCGACGCGCGTTCCGTCGCCGAGAACCACGCCGCGCACGCAGGTGCCGTCGAGGATCAGCGAGGTGACCGAGCCCTCGATGAACTCGAGATTCGGTTCGGCGGCCAGGATCTCCTGTACCGCATTCGCGTAGCGATCGCGATCGCATTGGGCGCGGGGTCCCTGCACGGCCGGACCTTTGGAGCGGTTGAGGACCTTGAACTGAATCCCCGCCCGGTCGGTCGCCTCACCCATCAACCCGCCGAGCGCGTCGATCTCTTTGACCAGGTTTCCCTTGGCCAGACCGCCGATGGCTGGATTGCACGACATCCGGCCGATCGCGTCGCGGAGCATGGTGATCATGGCGACGCGAGCGCCGCCGCGAGCGGCAACGCGAGCGGCTTCCGCTCCGGCGTGGCCGCCGCCGATCACGAGGATGTCGTAAGAGGCAGACATGTTCCACGTGGAACACAGCTGCGGCACGTTCTTCATCCCACA
>JALYOB010000758.1 GCA_030857085.1 Acidobacteriota bacterium
CCGCCAGGCCCAGCGAGGACGAGATGAGGGTCGCTCCGACGCGGCCGAAGTAGTGACGTCCCGGATTGCGGCTGATGGAGCGGCCGTGCAGCCGGACGCGTGCGGCCATGACCATCTCGATTTCAGGACGGGTGTCGAAGACCGTCAGGAAGGGCGGGATTTCGGTGAGTGGGGTGGCGAGGTCGGCGTCCCAGAAGCCGCAGTAGTCGGGCGCCCGATCGATGGCCGCGAGCATGCCGACGCGCACTGCTTCCGCTTTTCCCGAATTGCGTTCGAGGCTGATGACGGAGAAGCGTTCCGGCTCCTGGCGCGCCAGCGATTCGAGAAGTGCGAGGGTGCCATCGGTCGAGCCGTCGTTGACGAAGAGGAACTCGATCCGCAGTCCCGCGGCCGCAAACGTGCGGAAGGCATCGACGGGGAGGCGATGCTCTTCGTTGAAGCACGGCACGACCAGGACCAGATGCATTCGCCGCGCATTGTATGGTGGGCGGCACGGCCGGCGGCGCCGGTCGGCGGCGCCCCTCACCCGGCGCTACGCGCCACCCTCTCCCCGCAAGCGGGGCGAGGGGAAACGCCGGCGGGGTTGCCCTTCTCCCCGCATGCGGGGAGAAGGTGCCCGAAGGGCGGATGAGGCGCCCGTCCTGCGAACGTGCCGGCCCGACGCACAATACGCTCCTCATGCAAACGATCACTGTCGAAACCGTCACTCATGGACGCGTGCTCTATCTCGATCGGGGAGCCGAGCGGCTGCTCGTCTCCTTTCATGGATATGGCGAGGACGCGGCGGCCAATCTCGCCGAAATCGAGCGAATCCCCGGCATTGCCCGCTGGTCGGTGGCGGCCGTGCAGGCGCTCCATCCTTTCTATACGCGTTCCGGTGCGGTGGTCGGGAGCTGGATGACCAGTCTCGATCGCGAACTCGCGATCGCGGACAACATCGCGTATGTCCAGCGTGTGCTCGCGCAGTTGCCCCAGCCGCGCACGCTCGTCTTTGCCGGCTTCTCCCAGGGGGCGGCGATGGCGGCTCGCGCGGCGGCTCATGCGGCCCCTTGTGCGGGAGTCGTGCTCCTCGGCGGCGACGTCCCGCCGGAGATCGTGAACGATCCGGACGTTGCGTTGCCGCCCGTCCTCCTCGGCCGCGGGACGCGCGACGAGTGGTACACCGACGAAAAGTTCCGGCGCGATCTGGCCTTCCTCGAGTCGAAGGCGAAGGTCGCACGGTGCGTTTTCGGCGGCGGACACGAATGGTCGGACGCGTTTCGCTCGGCGATGGGGGAGTTCCTGACCTCGTGCGACGCGACTGTGGCGTAAACAGTTATTTAGCGGAACGGTCTGAAACTTTTACCCGCCCCGAGCTGTTGGAACGCTCTCATGTCGCTGTACGCCGAACGCATCGAACGCCTCAAAGCACGGCTCAAAGAGATCCCCGAGCGGCCGGGCGTGTATCTGCACAAAAACGGGGAAGGGGAGGTCATCTACGTCGGCAAGGCGCGGAACCTGCGCAACCGCGTCACCTCCTACATCGTGGGCCGCGGCGCGCGCGACACGAAGACGATGACGCTGATCCACGAGATCGAGTCGATCGACTTCGTCACCACGAACAATGAGCTCGAGGCCATCCTCCTCGAGAACAATCTCATCAAGGCGCACCAGCCGCGCTACAACATTCTTCTTCGCGACGACAAGAGCTACCCGTATCTCAAAGTCACGCTCAGTGAGGATTACCCGCGGGTCGTGTTCACGCGTCGCATGGACCGGAAGAAGGGCGATCTGTTTTTCGGTCCTTTCTTCGCCGGCACCGCGCGCCGCATTCTCAAGCTCGTCGCCGACCAATTCAAACTGCGCAGTTGCGATCTCGATATCTTCAAAGGAAAGAACGCCCTCAGCCGGCCGTGCCTCTACTACGACATGCACCAATGTCTCGGGCCGTGCGTGGTCGGCCTGACCACCACGGAAGCCTACCGGGAGATGGTCGACGACGTGGTCCTCTTCCTCGGCGGCAAGACGCGCGAGCTGCAGGAGCGGCTCAGTCAGCGTATGTACGTCGCCGCGGAAAGCGAGAACTTCGAGCTCGCGACGTATTACCGGGACCTCATTCGCACAGTGGAGCGCATTCAGGCCGAGCAGCAGGTCGCCTCCGCGGAAGAAGAGGACATGGACGTCTGGGGCTTGTTCGAAGAGGGGAGCGACGTGGCGGTTCAGCTCTTCGTCATCCGCGACGGCAATGTCGTCGACCGCCGCGAGCTCTTCTGGGAAAAGGTCGAGGATTATCAGCAGGGCTACTTCCTCAGCGAGATTCTGCAGCGCTATTACCAGG
>JALYOB010000311.1 GCA_030857085.1 Acidobacteriota bacterium
AGGAAGCACCGCCAGCGATACGCGAGTGGGCGGTCAAGCTGGAGGTCAAGCCGAAGTACGTGGTGTCGTCGACGCGGAAGGACTTCCCGTGGACCAACAGCCACCCCATCGCCGGCGACCTGCGCACCGGCGTGCAGAGGCTCAAGGACGCAACCCCGGCCGGCGTGCTCCTCGGGAGCGGCAAGCTTGCGGCGGAGCTGGACCGGCTGGATCTGATCGACGAGTACAAGTTCCTCGTCCATCCCAGGATCGCCGGCCACGGCCCGACCTTGTACCAGAGCGGCCTGCCCGGCACGCGATGGCTCGAACTGATCTCGGCAAAGCCGCTCCGCAATGGCGCGGTCGCCATGCACTACCGCCGCGCGCGTTGACAGAGCGCCGAGGCCGAGCGGCTCGAGAAGAGCCAGTACTTCCCGGACCTCACCGCCAAGAAGGTGCCGTGTGCCACGCACGGCCGGCCGCACGGCGCGCGGGTCCGTCTGCGGACGCCTTGGGTAAAGCGACGACCTCGATCGAGCGGCGTCGCCCTGCTTCAGGATCGATGCAGACGGCCGCGCGCCGAGTCGCGCGCGCCGGCGATCGGCACCGACGCTGACGCTTTCGCCAGTCCGTAGACCGGCATGTTGTTGTAGATCGTCTCGTATTCGCCGGCGCGGACGAGGTACGTCTCGTGCCAGATGCCGACGTCGCCGCTCTGCCCGACGCGCTTGTTGAACGCGGCCCACGCCGGCAGGTGTTTGTTGTCGCGGCTCTTCGCGTACGACTCGAGCGCTTCGAAAGAGCGCCAGTACTGGATGAGCGTCGGCGGCATGCTGATCGGCGTCTGCGCGCCGAGGAAGCCGAGCTGCGGATTCGCGTAGAGCTCCTGCAGCATCGGTCCCATCGACAGCGCGACCGGCAGCCACTTGTGCACTTTCAGCCACTTGTTCACACGCATGCCGATGATGAAGACGACGAAATCCCCTTCGATCGACGCCGCCATCCGCTGCCGAATGATCTCCGCCATCGCCGTATCGTACCGCTGCGCGCCGAGTTACGAGCGAACGGCTCGGCGCGCCCGCGATTGTGGTGACTCATTCCCTCCGCTCGTCATGACATCGATTCCGCTCGTCACAGAGTCTTCGCCCGATCGCGACGCCGCGGGCACGATGCGCCGCGAAAAGGAGAAGCGATGAAACTGTTTGCAATGATGCTGTTGGTTTTCACGACAATGCCGTGCTTCGCGGACGAGACTGCGATCAACAAGGCGCTGGCGAGACGGGTCTACGAAGAAGGTTTGAGCCGCATCGTCGCCGAGCGCGATCTCGTAGCCGTTCGCTGGACCGCGCGCGGCACGAATACCGGGACTGGCAACGGCATCCCGGCGACCGGCCGGAAGGTGGAGGTGAGCGGCACGGCGATCTTCCGCTTCGTCGACGGCAAGATCGCCGAGGAGTGGACCTCGGCCAATACGCTGGGCCTGATGAAGCAGCTCGGCCTCCGGTAAGCTGAACCCGGTGCGACGGACGCTCATCATCGCTGCAGGCTGGACGCTCTGCGGCGTGTTGCCGGCGAGGGTTGCGCGTAGCGGTCCCGGCGTGATCGCGCTGAGCGGCGGCCTGGTCGTTCGACCGCAGCAGCCGTACCGTCATCGGACGGATTGATCGCACTATCCGACGACGCAGAGGATATTCACGTGGGGGTGCCGATGCGCGAAGCCGCAGGTTCGGCGCATGCACACGTCGGCCTTACCTGCCAGCCAGCCGCGGTGAACGTCGCGAGCGTCGTTCCGCGGGTGAACGGACGTGCGCTGCGCCTCGAAGCGCGGTACGACGGCAGAACCCGCCGCCTGGGTCGACGCGGCAACGATGAGCGGGCGAGATGCTCTCGCCCGCTCATCGCGTCAACTCACTGGGTCAACGTGAAGACGGCGTTCTGGCTCCGCTGTTCGCTGCAGGCGTTCCAGACGCGCGCGAAGAGGTAATACCCGCTGACGTGCGGTTGTGCGGTCAGCGTCCAGGTATCGGCGCCGTTCACGATCGCGTACTCACGATCGAGCTCCGGCAGGTACTCGTACCACTGCACGCGCAGATTCGACCCCGTCGCGGCGACGGACACGCTGACCACGGTTCCCGGCGCGATCGTGCGGCCCTGCGGCTGCTGGGTGATCTGCACGGCCGTACACGCCGGCGGCTCCTGAACGTTGATGCGCACCGGCTGACTATTCACGGAACCGCAGTCGTTGCGCACCTCGGCGTAGTAGTCAGTCGTCGTGAGCGGCGAGACGCTGAGCGACGAGAATGTCGCACCATCGATGCGGCTGAACGTATCGCTTCCCAGCACCCGCTCATACCACTGATACGACAACACCCCGAATCCCTCGGCGGAAATGCCGAGGATCGCGGAGCCGCCGGGCGCGATGGTGGTGCCGCGCGTGCTTCCCGTGATGCGCGGCGCGGAACAGATCGGCGCGACATAGACGGCAGTGGTCGTCACTTCGCCGCAGTCCGTCGTTACCGTGGCGGAGTACCAGGTTCCGGTCGTGCTGGCGCTCACAAGGAGTGAAGACGCCGTGGCACCGTAGAGGGGCGTGAAATCGGCGCCGGTCGTACTCGAAAGCCACTGATAGCGGGGATTCGCGCCTGAGGCTTCGACGGCGATTGTGGCGGTCTGTCGCGCGGCCGTGAATACAGGCGCGACCGGCTGGCGTGTGATCGCCGGCGCGCAGCCGGCCACGGTGATGTGCATCTCCGCTGAAGCGACACTGCCGCAATCGTTCGACGCAATCGCGCGATAGATGTGCTGGCCCGCCGCCGGCGTCAGCGATACGGTGCTGCCGCTGAGGCTCATAGCCCACCAGGTGCTGCCGATGAACTCCTGCCAGCGATAAATCACGTCGGAGCCCGTCGCCACGACGCTCAATGCGACGGACTGCCCCTCTTCAATGGCCCGATCATTCGATTGCGCGGTGATCGAAGGCGAAACGCACGACGGTGGCGCTGGCTCGACGGTGATGAAGTTCGTGGTCACTTCGCCGCAGTCGTTCGAGACGCGCACCGCGTACGTAGTTGCGAATGCCGGTGCGGTCAGGGAGATCGTCGCGCTGTCGATGCTCAGCTCAGCGCCATTGCGGAACCAGCGGTAGTGCAGCGCCGTCCCGGTCGCATCGACGGTCAGCAGCTTCGTCTCGGACGCGTTGCTGAACACCGGAGCTACGAGCGGCTTTTGCAGCGCTGGTGCAATGCAAACGGGAGCCGGCGGCTGCACGGTGACCGTATTGCTGGTGGCCTCGCCGCAGGTGTTGTAGACCCGGACCGCGTAAGTGGCCGCGATGGAGGGTGCGGCAATCTGGATCGACGGTGCATCAACGCCCTGGTCGACGCCGTTCAGCAGCCATTGATAGTGGAGTGCGGAGCCGGATGCATTGACGCTGAGCGGCCTGGTTTCCGATGCTTCGGTAAACGTCGGCGCGACGAGCGGCTGACGGATCGACGGCGCGCTGCATCCCGGCGCAGGCGGCTGCACCACAATGGTGTTGCTGGTCGTCTCGCCACAGTCGTTGTAGACCCGCACCGCATAGGTCAACGGCACAGACGGCGCCGGAATGGAAATTGTGGCGGTGTCCACGCCCGCGTCGGCGCCATTGAGGAACCACTGATAGTGCAGAGCCGTCCCGCTGGCGAGGGCCGTCAACATCTTCGTCTCATTGCTGCCGGTGAACAGGGGAGCGACCAGCGGTGCAACCGCCGGTGCGTCGCATCGATTGACCACCGTAACGAGAGCCGCGCGGCTGACGTCGGAGCCGCAGGCATTGGAGACCTTCACCCAGAACAAGCCGCCCGGCTTCTGTGCATCGAACTCGTACGTGCGGGAGACCGCGCCGTCGATTTTGACCGAGTACACCTCGTCGCCCGGCGCGCCATTGAACCATTGATAGGAGAGCGTCCCGCTGCCACTCGCGGTCACCTCGAGCCGGACGTGCGTGCCTTCCGTGACGGTTTGCGCCGAGGGCGGAGTGTCGACATGCGGCGCATTGCAGACGGTGGCTGGAACAGTGATCGGACTGCTGATCGTCGCGCCGCAACTGTTCCGCGCACGCAGGCGATACGTCACCGGGGTTGTTTCACGAGGCGCTACGAACGAGGGGGTAATGCCGCTCGAAACGATGTTTTCGGAAGGGAGGCTGGTTCCTGTCGACGTGTCGCTTGCTGTGTCACGGAACCACTCGTAAACGACGAGACCACCGCTGGCTGATGCGGTCAATGTCGCATTGCCGTCAGTGATGGCGGCGATGGACGGTTGCTCCAGGATCGCTGGTGCGCCGCAGGCCGCGGTGACGCTCACGCGGATTTGTGCGGATGCGGACGAGCCGCAACCGTTCGTGACGACTGCCCAGTAGCTGGTGGTCTGTTGCGGCTCGACGCGCAGGAAATTGGTGTCCGTCGAGCCGACGCGCACCGGCCGGTCGGCCGTTCCCGAATACCAGTCGTATACGAGCCCGAATTCGCTCGCGGCGTCGACGGAGAGGTATGTGGCCAGGCCGCGCCGGATGATCGTGTCCTGAGACTGGGCGGTGATTACAGGCGCATTGCAGGTTTCCGTCGACGATGCCTGGAAGATCGTGGCCGCCCGCTTCTGGGGTGTGTAATCCTGCGCATAGCGGATCACGTTCGGGCCGTATTGGGCATTGAAGCCGGGATAACGGCTGAAGGCCGCGCTGAGATAGCCCTCGAATTCGGCCGGATTCGTAAACACAGGCACCGCTCCGACCGCGTTCTGCGATCGATACAAAATGACGTCCTTCATGACGCCCATGTACAGCGTGCCGGCTCCGGCTCGCGGGTCATTGCGCCGCTCCGCGTCGTCCTGGCGCGTCAGATTCTGATCGGTATCGAAGAGCAGTGAGGGATTGAACCGTCCATTGTTGCCGCTCCAGTAATAGGGACCGCCCGCAAGGTACTTCCGCACATCCATGATGTAGATCGGAATCAACTGCAGCAGGCCATAGCTCGAGGCGAGCGGCGTCTGCGCAGTGAAATTGAGCTGATCGACGCCCGGCGACGAGGGACGTCGCCGCCCGCCCGGCGGAGGAGGGGGCGTGCCGCATGGAGCAATGTTCTGCGGCGACGGGTCCGGCTGGTCCTGATCGAAGTTCTGGCGGGGATTGTTCTGAACGATGGCCCGCGCAGTGGGCATGTCCGCGCGCTGAATGTTGCGCAGTGTGCCGCCCGGTCCGCCGCTTGGATCGCAGATGGACAAGGAATTGCGCGGCGAATAGTCGTCGAGATCGGAGGGGCAGCCTGCCGTGCCGGGACAGAGGCGCGGGCCACTGGGCAGCGCATAATCGCGGTACGTGTCTTTGTTGATGAGATCGAGTGCGTTTTGCTGCGAGGCGCTCGGGTTCGACTTCGAGACCGAGTGCGGGTCGCGCGACGAATAAGGATCGCCGTAATCGACAGTGATCGGCTCGTAGCGCCATGACTTCGGATTGAAGTACTTCGCGTCCGTGTCTGCGGTTTCCTGCTCGATCTGTCCTTTGATGTATTGCGGCGGAATGCCCGAATTGTGGGCGAGCTTCGCCAGCCGCTTGTCGTACTTCGTATTGTTCGCCACCGACCGCCTGTGAGCGACCGGTCCCACAGGCCCGAGCGTCGGAGGCTCGTAGACGCTCACTGTGATGACGTGAGGCGCATCCGTCACGAGGATGTCTCGCGGCTTGACCTGAATGAACGCCGTGCCGTAGTGGAGCGTTTGAAAGAGCTTCACGAGCTCGGGAAGCTTTTCACTGTAGCCGAAGGTCACTGTGCCGGGAAAGAGCGGCTCATCGCCGGGAACACGCCCGAGG
>JALYOB010000759.1 GCA_030857085.1 Acidobacteriota bacterium
GGAAAAGCCGCGCAAGAAAACGCGCGTGCCGCGGTCGGTGAAAGAGAAGAGACTGGAGAACAAGAAGCGGGTTGGGGAGAAGAAGAGGATGAGAAGGATGTAGCGAGTGGCGTGTGGCGAGTTGCCAGGGCGGTGTGGCCTGGGCGACAAGGTGCGGCGCGTTCTGGCGCTTTCGCTGGTGTCATCCTGAGCGAAGCGAAGGACCTTCTCTGTGGCACGCTCGAAGGTCCTTCGGCGTCTACGCGCCTCAGGATGACACTTGCGCCACGTGTCATGCCGAGCGAAGTCGAGGGATCCCCCACTTATCGAAAGTGCGCGCTCCGAATGCCGGGGATGCCTCGACTTCGCTCGGCATGACACGGAAGGAGAACGCGCGGATTGTCGTCACTTCGGCCACGCGCCTACTCGCCGCTGGCCACTCGCTCCCCCCGCGTCACGGGCACTGCGATCTTCAGCATGTCGTCGTCGCCGCCGCGGAGTTTGCGGAACAGCGCCCAGTACACGCTCACCGAACGTTCGAAGATCCACAACGGTGCGAAGAGGCACGCGCGCAGAGGGAAAAACGTTCCGGCGCCGGTGCGTCCGCGCATTGCGAGCGCGAACGAGGCGAATGCGATCACGCCTGCATACCCGCCCGCGAGCTGCAGTCCGCCCGCGACGGCGAGCAGAAACAGCAGCGGCATGAGCGAGAAAAAGAACGCGCTCTTCATCGGCATCAGAAAGTCGTCGCCGGCGACGCGCGCGCGTTGCGCGAGCCATTCGTCGAGAGCACCCGGCTCGCGGCGCACGAACACATTCGTCGCGGCGAATACCTCCGCGCCGGCAGACGCGAGCCGCCGCGCCTGGTCGTCACTCAGTTCAAAGTTGTCGAGCGCGCGCAAGCCGCGCACGGCGCTGCGGCGGAAGCCGAACGTCGCGCCGTGATCCGGCTGCGGCTCGATTCCGCGATGCACGAGAATGCGCGCGGCCTCGATGCCTCCCCACCACGGCAGCGGATCGAGATAGTCCTGCGGCTCGACCACTTCATGCATTTCGAGCAGATCGCACAACTGCCCCACGGCCTCAGGCGTATAGCGAACATCCTCCGCGGCCACGATGACCTTCTCGCACGCCGCGAGCGTCATGGCGGTACGCACGAGATCGATCGATCCCGACTGTGTGCGATGTTCCGGACGCACCGCAATGTGGCGTCCGACCCAGCGGAGGATGCGGCCGTTGAGATCGAACTGCAGGCGCGGCGACGGGTCGAGAATGACCACGTCACAGCCGGCGACGCCGAGGGTGGAGAGATACTGCGCGAGGTCCTGGAGCTCGCCCGCGGATGCGGCGGCATTTCCTACAACCACCACGTAGCTGCAGCGCTGATCCTGAGGCTGTCTGTTTCGCATCGCGACTCGCAATAACAGCGAGCGGCGTGCCACACGAAATTCGCCGCGCGCTGGCATTCGCCTTGCCCTCCATCGACCGGTTCTACCCTTCTTCAGCGAAAGGAAATCACCGCATTGCGTATCTGGCCGGGCAAACCGTACCCCCTCGGCGCCTCATGGGATGGCGTCGGCACCAATTTCTCCGTTTTCTCCGAGGTCGCCGAGCGGATCGAGCTTTGTCTGTTCGATGCGAACGGCACTGAGACCCGCATCGACCTGCCGGAGGTCTCCGCCTTCATCTTCCACGGCTATCTGCCGAACATTGCACCGGGACAGCGCTATGGATTCCGCGTGCATGGGCCGTGGGAGCCGGAAAACGGACATCGCTGCAATCCCAACAAACTCCTGCTCGATCCTTACAGCAAAGCGGTCGAGGGTCAGGTGAAATGGAACGAGGCGGTTTTCCCCTACCGCTTCAATGAGCCCGACACCTCCCGCAATGACGACGACAGCGCGCCGTATATGCCGAAGTCGGTCGTCACCAATCCCTTTTTCGACTGGGATTCCGATCGCCGTCCCAATACGCCGTGGCACGAGACGATCATTTACGAGACGCACGTCAAAGGCTTCACGATGCGTCATCCCGGAATCCCGGAAAACCTGCGCGGCACGTATGCCGGCATGGCCCACCCGGCGGCAATCCGCTATCTCAAGCAGCTCGGCGTCACGGCGGTCGAAGTGCTGCCGATTCACCAGTTCATCCACGCCAATCAATTGCTCGAGCGTGGATTGCGCAATTACTGGGGCTACGACTCGATCTGTTTCCTCGCGCCGCATAATGAATATGTCGCCAGCGGTCAGTTAGGCCAGCAGGTCACCGAATTCAAGCAGATGGTCAAAGCCCTTCATGCCGAAGGGATCGAAGTGATTCTCGACGTCGTGTACAAC
>JALYOB010000312.1 GCA_030857085.1 Acidobacteriota bacterium
CGAGCTCGATCGCTACCTGCGCGAGAACATGAACCCGACCACGCTCGCCAGAACGTACGCGCCCCACCTCATCGCCGGCGGCGCGGTATTGGGCGTGATCGTCGGCTTCGGCCTCCCGAAGGTGTTGCGCAAAGTGGTGACCTGGGGCGTCCCCGTCGCGATTCTCGCGCTGACGATCAAGAATGCGCGGGAGCGGGATGAGTTAGTGGGGCTGTCGTAGCGCGCGCAGTCGCGCTGGTATCGGGTGTCGGGTGTCTGGGCCGCCTCGCCTGGACGGCACTGTCTCGTTAGCCCATGACGTCCGGGCAAAACAGCCCAGATACCTGACACCCGATACCCACGCGCGCAGCGCGTGCGCGCGTGAAGCGACGCGCTGCGCGCGTCACTTCACGCGCACATACCTCGCCCCCGGCATTGCCCGGATCCATCCTCCCAGTTCCAGCTGCAGCAGCGACTCTGCAACGGACGCCGGTGTGCGGCCCAGCTTTGCAGACAGCGTGTCGATGTGCGAGGCGTCGTCGCGACTGAGGACGGCCAGCACTTCGCGCAGCGGTGAGTCGGGTTCTTCTTCCTTTGCGGCGATTTGCGTCAGCTGCAAATGCTGCGGGAGCTCGTCGATCACGTCGTTTGCGTCGTGGGCGAGCTTTGCGCCGTACTGAATCAGGCGATTGGTTCCTTCCGAGCCGGCGGAGAAGATCGAACCGGGTACGGCGAACACTTCCCGTCCCTGTTCCGCGGCCGTGCGCGCGGTAATCAGCGAGCCGCTGTTGCGCGTTGCTTCCACCACCAGCGTTCCGTACGTCAGGCCGGAGATGATGCGATTGCGGATGGGGAAGTGCTCCGGTTTCGGCGGTGTGCCGGGCGGAAACTCGGTGACCATCAACCCCTTCTCTTCGATGCGCCGGAAGACGCGCATGTTCGAGCGGGGATAAACCACGTCGATGCCTGTACCGAGAACGGCGATCGTCGTGCCGTTTGCGGAGAGCGTCGCATTGTGCGCGGCTGCATCGACGCCGCGTGCGCCGCCGGAAACGATCGTCAGTCCCGCGGACGAGAGTTGTCGCGCGAGATGCTCGGCCGCATTCACGGCATACGGTGTAGCGCGTCGCGAGCCGACGATCGCGACAGACGGTTTCGCGAGCAGCGACAAGTCTCCGGCGAAGTGCAGCGCGAGCGGCGGATCGTGAATCTCGCGCAGCAGCGGCGGGTAATGATCGTCGACGATCGTCACCACATGCTCGCGCAACGCAGCAATGGCCTCGCGGTTTGTTAACGGATTCCTGACCGCGTCCGCCTGCTCCGGAGTTAGGCTCAGCAAACCTTGCAGCAGTCTGGAAGAAGCGTTGCATGCCGTGCAAACAGGATCAAACACCTCCAGCAACAGGCGGGTCCGGTTCGGCGTGAGAAACGGAAGAAGTGAGAGTGCGATGACGACATCGCGCTCGGCAGCGTCATTCATTCGGGCATTCGGTGCGAGCAGGGCATCGAGCGCGCGGACGAAGAGCCGGCCGGTGGGAACCGCGCAAGTATACTGCGCGGTGAGAAGGGAGCCTCGATGAAGCGCGCGTTCACGATGTCTTCTGCACTGTTTCTCCTCGCTCTTTCGCTCCTCGGCGGCGCATGCCGCTCGAGCAAAGGCGATCTCGATGACGCCCGTACGCAGCGCCGCTTCGGCGTGAGCATGGCGAAGATGAATCTGTGGCGCGAGGCGATGTTCCGCTTCCGCCGCGCCACCGAGATCGATCCGAAAAACGCGATGGCGCACAACAACCTCGCCGTTGCATACGAGGCCACGGGCGACTTCGACGCCGCCGCACGCGAGTATCGCGAGGCACTTCGTCTCGATCGCTCGAATCAGTACATCCAGAAGAACTACAGCCGCTTCGTGGAGTTCACGCAGAAGGGGAAGAAGCGGCAGCCGAAACCGGCCACCGCTGCGAAACCGGCGAACCCCACTTCGAACGCGCCCGCTCCGGCAACGGCCGCGAGCCCTGCGCCGGCAGCGCCTGCATTGCCGCCGTCGACGATGCCGAACGCCGGCGACGCAGCGCCCAATCCGCCCACCACGACGAATCCGCCCGAGGAGGGCTCTCGATGAAAGCGATCGTTGCTGTCGCACTCGCGCTCGCACTGCCGATCTACGCAGCCGATGTTCTGGAAGTCAAAGTCAAACTTCCCGTCAAACCGAAACTGAAGATCAACGGCGACGAACGCATCGCCATCGCACCGTTCATCATCGCGTCGAAGGGTGAAAAGAAAGCCGATCGCGCCGCGAAAGTGGACGTGCAATCGGAGTTCGGACGCTACCTCCGCAAGCAGCTGACGAAGTCGACCAAGCTCCGTCTCGTCGACGTCGGCCAGACGCGCCTCCCGGGCAATGACATCAAGTCGCTCGCCGCCGCGCGCGACTACTGGAAGGAAATCGGCGCGCGCACCGGTGCGGACTACATCGTCTCCGGCATCGTCGACTTCGACATCAATGACAAGGCCGGCTACAAGACCGAGGACTTCGTCTCGCCCGCGGATGGCCGCACGTACCATCGTCAGGTGCTCGTCGAGTCGACCGGCTTCGTGTTCGACATCGACATGGCCGTCTTCAATCCCGACACGGGCGAGATGGTGGTCGAAGAAAACTTCCGCGACTTCAAGGAATTCGACCAGCGCAACTACGACGAAATCCTCGGCCTCTTCGAGAATCTCCGCGCGCTCGAGAGCCAGCTCGTCGGCATCTTCGTCCCGCAGGAGACGTCCGGCACCCGCTACGTCTTCACCGAATAGCTGGCCATCGGCGCCAGTCCTTTAGGAGGCTTTCCTTTGAAGAGAGTCGCTGTCCTCCTGTTGCTGCTCGTTGCTGCAGTGCCTGCTTATCCGTTCGGCCAGAACAAGATCGTCTACGACAAGTTCAACTGGAACGTTTACCACTCGACGCACTTCGACATTTACTTCTATGAGGAAGAACGTGCGTCGCTCCAGCGCGTGGTCGACTCGGCGGAGACGGCGTATCTCGATCTCTCGCAGAAATTCAATTTCCAGATCTCCAAAAAGGTCCCGCTGATCTTCTACGCCACGCACTCGGCGTTCGAGCAGACGAACGTGATGCTCAACTTCATCCCCGAGGGGGTGGGGGCGTTCGCGGAGCCCGCGCGGAACCGGATGGTGCTGCCGATCGACGTCCCGGAAGAAGACCTGCTGCAGCTCATCACGCACGAGCTCACGCACATCTTCGAATACGAAATTCTCTTTCAGGGAAAGTTCGGGAAGAACATCACCGCGAATCCGCCGACCTGGCTGATGGAAGGTCTCGCCTCGTTCATGGCCCAGGACGAAGACTCGCGCGACCGGATGGTGCTGCGCGACGCAGTCGTGAACGATCGCATCCCGCGCATCACGAACAATCCGCAGGGCTATTTCGCGTATCGCTTCGGCCACTCGGTGTTCAAGTACATGCAGCAGCAGTACGGTATGGATGGGCTGCGCGACTTCATTTACGAATACCGTAATACGCTCGGCAGCAGCGTCGATCGCGCGCTCAAACGCGCCTTCGATTTGTCGCCGGACGAATTCGACACCCGCTTCCGCACCTGGCTGCGCAAGCAGTACCTGCCGGCGCTCGTGGCGAAAGGGGAGCCGCAGGAGTACGGCGATCCGTTCAAGATCAACCCGAACGATCCGTCGAACGAGATCTCGCCCGTGCCCTCGCCGTCGGGCGATCTGCTCGTCGGCTTCACCACCTACAAGGAAGACGTCGACCTCGCGCTGCTCAACATTCCCGAGCGCCGTCTGCTCAAGAACCTGACCGCGGGCTACACGAGCGAATATGAGTATCCGGTCGTGCAGGCATTCACCACTGCGCAGGTGATGGGACGCGACGTTGCGTTCGCGCCGAACGGCGATCAGGTCGCGCTGTTCGTCAAGAAGGAACGCGGCCGCAATCTGCTGCTCATCAATCCTCTGACTGGTGCGCTGGAGCGCTCGATTGCGATGGACATCGAGCAGCAGCTCGCGCCGACGTACTCGCCCGATGGACGGACGATCGCCTTCGCCGGCATTCGCGGCAATCAGTGCGACATCTTTCTCTATGACCTCGCCAGCGGCGTGATCACGAACGTGACCAACGATACGTTCTTCGATGGCGCGCCGGTGTTTTCGCCGGACGGCAAGTCGCTCGTCTATTCGTCGATCGGCGAGCAGTACGCGAAGCTGTATCGCCTCAATCTCGCCAATCCGAAAGAACGCTTCCAGCTCACGACCGGCGACTGGAATGACATGGACGCGTACTTTAGTCCGGACGGAAAACGGCTCTTCTTCACCTCGGATAAGCAGACCGGCCGCAACATCGCCACCGCGAGCAACATCCTCGAGGAAGCGGAAAACGCGGCCAAACGCGAAGGCGATACGCCGAAAGCGGATCCGACGAATTTCGCCGCGTTCAACATCTATTCGCTGAACCTCGAGACCGGCGACATGCTGCAGTACACGGACGTCGTCGGCGGCTGCTTCACGCCGGTCGTGTTCACCGGCGCAGGCAATCGCGAGCGGATGGTTTTCTCGTCGTATTACAAAGGGCAGTGGCGCCTTTACTCGACCACCACCGACAAGCCCTTGCACGCGGCCGAGAAGACGACGCTGCCGTCCGCGCCGATTGCGGCCGAGGAGCGGTCGATCTTCCGGTCGACCTCGGAGTTCTTCATCGATGAAGAGAAGATCGAGAAAACGGGCGGATTCCGCCTCTTCGTCGACGACATCTCCATCAACGCCGGCGTGAGCTCGGATCAGCTGTTCATCTCCCGCACGACCGTCTTCATGAGCGACATGCTCGGCAATCGCCGCTTCATCGCGTCGCTCGATTCGGTGTCGTCGTTCTCGAATTTCGACTTCATCTATCTGGACATGCGTCAGCGGATGAACTGGGGCGGACGTCTTTACGACAATCGCTCGTTCTATCTGACCGCCAATCCCGAGGACCAGCGATTCGACCGGCGGCAGGCGTATCGCGAGACCGGCGCGATGGCGCTCGCCAGCTATCCCTTCAATCGCTATCACCGTCTCGACGGCGGTCTGGGGTACGTTTCGCGCGATTACTACTTCCCGCACTATTTCGAGGAAAACGGGCAGGAGTTCGTCTCGTACGAGCGCCGCAACGACAAGTATCCGGTCGTGAGCACGACCTTCAGCGGCGACAGTGCGGTGTGGAAGAGTTTCGGTCCGATCTCCGGACGCCGCTACGAAGTGAGCGCGTCATATGCGCCCGACACGGCGGCAGGCGGCACGCTCTCCAGCGACGTGAACGTCGACTGGCGCGAGTATTACCAGCTCAGTTCCCGCACGCTGCTCGCCACGCGTTTGTATGGCGCGTGGTCGGACGGCAATGCGCCGAATTTCTATTATTTCGGCGGACTCAATACGCTCCGCGGCTATGACTTCCGCAGCCTGATCGGACAGCACGCCGGCTTTGCGAACGTGGAGTTCCGGTTCCCGCTCATCGACGTGCTCGCGACGCCGCTGCTCGTCCTGCAGCAGGTGCGCGGCGCACTCTTCTTCGACATCGGCGCGGCCCATTTCGATGGCCGTCCGTTCCACTTCAAAGAGAACGGCCGCCTTGCCGACGCCAAAGCCTCCGTCGGTCTCGGTGTCTCGTTCAACCTGCTCGGCCTGCAGCTGAACTTCGACTTCGCCCGCCGCTACGATTTCGACACGCTGGAGAAGGGGATGCGGACGAGCTTCTGGATTGGGAACACGTTTTAGAAGCGAGGCCGCGCGCGCGGCCTCGCGTAGCGTGTGGCGAGTAGCGAGTTGCCAGGGCTGTCTTGCCTGGACCCCATAT
>JALYOB010000313.1 GCA_030857085.1 Acidobacteriota bacterium
CGCGACACGCAGTGGGGTCCGTTCTCGTATCAGGGCTTCGTCGATCAGTCGGAGAGCTATCTCATCGTCGGCATGCGCGGCAGCCTGACGACCGATCCCGCAAAGTCGCTGCGCGAAGCGCTCGGCACCGCGGCCGCCGCACGCCGCGGCACCGCAGGCTCGAAAGTGGAGATCCTCGAGCTCTCCGATTTCCAGTGCCCGACCTGCGCAAACGCACACGGCAAAGTCGAGCCGATCATCCGCGCGAACCTCGGCAAGATGAGCTACGTGCGCATCGACCTGCCGCTGTTCGAGCATCACGAATGGGCGATGCCTGCCGCACTCGCCGCACGCGCGATTCAGCGCGTCGCACCGGCCAAGTACTGGAACTATGTCGACTACGTCTTCAAGAACCAGGAGATGGTCGGCAAGCGGAAGTTCGATGAGTTCCTCAACGAATATCTCGAGGACAACGACATCGACGCCGCCGCAGTCAAGAAAATCTACAACTCGCCGACCGAGCGCCAGGCGCTCCTCGATCAGGTCAGCCGCGCCTTCTCCATCGGCATCGCCTCCACCCCGACCTTCATCATCAACGGCCAGGTAATGGGCTTCGGCCCCGAGGGCACCTTCACCATCGACGCGATCAAAAACGCGGTGGGAGCAAAGACCGCGGCCGCGAAGCCGGCGGCTGCGAAGAAGAGCGCGCCGGCGAAGAAGAAGCAGTAGCAGACGCGCTGCGCGCGCGGCGTTGGGCGTTGGGAACCGCGATCGCTGCTGGCGATCGCGGGGGCACGCGCCCCCACGTGTCATCCTGAGCCGCGAAGACGGCGAAGGACCTTCCAATGGGCCACGGAGAAGGTCCTTCGCTTCGGGTGTCATCCCGAGCGAAGTCGAGGGATCCCCTTCCGACTGGCCACTGCTCGTTCCATAGGCGGGGGATTCCTCGACCGTCTTCGCGGCTCGGAATGACACGAGGGGCGCCGCGCGTCCCCGCCGGTGTCATCCTGAGCCGCGTAGACGGCGAAGGACCTTCCAGCGTGCCACGGAGAAGGTCCTTCGCTTCGCTCAGGATGACACCGGGCCCCTCCGAATCCTCTACGATTCCCCTCCATGTCCAAGCTCCTCATCGTCGGCACCCCCCTCGGCAATCTCGCGGACATGTCTCCGCGCGCGGTTGCGGCGCTCAAGTCGGCGGATCTCATCCTCTGTGAGGACACCCGTCACACGCGCAAGCTGCTCACGCACTTTGGGATCGACCGGCCGACCGACAGCTATCACGAGCACAACGAGGATCAGAAAGCGGGCTCGCTCATCGAGCGCATCGAGCGCGGCGAAACGCTCGCTCTCGTCAGCGACGCAGGGATGCCCGTCGTCTCCGACCCCGGCTATCGCATCGTCCGTCTCGCGCGCGAGCGCGGCCTCACCGTCGAACCGATCCCTGGTCCCTTCGCGGGCGTACTGGCGTTAGCCGCCAGCGGGATCGCCCCCCTCCCCTTCACCTTCCTCGGGTTCACGCCTCATCGCCAGGGCGAGCGCCGCGACTTCTATCGCACTGCCGCCGAGCTCGCGCACACGGTCATCCTTTACGAGTCGCCCGAGCGCGTCATCGCCTCGCTCGAAGACGCATTGGAAGTGTTCGGCGACGCCGACGTCACGGTCGCACGCGAGCTGACAAAAATGCATGAAGAGCTGCTCAGCGGCACGATCTCGGAAGTGCTCACAACCCTCCGCGAACGCGACCGCGTCCACGGCGAGATCACTCTCATCCTCGGCGCACCTGCCATTGCCGCAGCGGAAGTGTCGACCGACGATTTGCGCGCGGAGTTCGATCGCCTGCGCGAGAGCGGCATGCGCCGCAATGACGCAGTCAAAGCAGTCGCGGAAAAATTCGGGATGCGGAAGAACGACGTCTACAAGCTCTTGTCGGCGTGATCGCTCAGCACCGCGCGCGCGAACTTGATGAAGTAGTCGACGCCGGACGCGAGCGCGAACAACATCACCGCCCACAACGCGACCGTGCCGACGACGCGGAACTGCCCCAGCTCGTATCCGAGGATCAGGAGCGAGATCGCGATCACCTGCGAGACCATCTTCCCTTTGCCGAGCGGCGAGGCAGCGATGGTCACTCCCTGCTGCGCCGCAATCGAGCGCAATCCCGACACCGCAAACTCGCGTCCGATGATGATCACCACCATCCACGCCGGCACATGATGGGAATCCATCTCGACGAGCGAAATGAACGCGGCCGACATGAGCAGCTTGTCGGCGATCGGATCGAGCAGCGCGCCGAGGCGGGTGGTCTGATTGCGGCGGCGCGCGAGCCAGCCGTCGAAAAAGTCGGTGATCGCCGCGACGAGGAAGATCGAGAGGCCGACGAACTCGCGTCCGGAGAACTTGGTCAGGAGGACGACGACGAGAAAGG
Source organism: Acidobacteriota bacterium (assembly GCA_030857085.1). Taxonomy (GTDB): domain Bacteria; phylum Acidobacteriota; class Thermoanaerobaculia; order Gp7-AA8; family Gp7-AA8; genus QHVT01. The sequence continues at coordinate 2,405 of JALYOB010000313.1, forward strand.
GAACGAGAAAAATGCGCAGCAGCGTGAGCGCATTCGGCAGATTCCAGATCTCGCTTTTGAGGTGTTCGCGCGGCACTTGAATGGCTTCGACAGGGGCAGACATCGGGGCTGTTCGACCTGCGGTGGAGGATAGTCGTTTCACGCGGCGGGGGGAAGCCGCGTCACGCCGGAATTTCACTGACGCAATTGACATTCCCCCCGCTGCGACTCACAATCGCGCTCCCTTTGCCCGGGTGGCGGAATTGGTAGACGCGCAGGTCTCAGAAGCCTGTCCTCATTAGAGGGTGCTGGTTCGATTCCAGTCCCGGGCACCAACGAGAATCTCCCCGCGGCGGCGACGCAGATCGCCGCCGTTTTTCTTTGGCGCGCGGTTCGCAAAACGGCAGCACTGATGAGGCGTTTTCTCGTACTGGGCCTGTTCGCTCTCGCCGCGTGTGACTCGGGCACGCAGTCTCCCGCCGGCTCCGCGCGGATGCAGACGATCAACAATGTGGCTACGGAGCCGCCCGCACAACTGCAGCCGCCGCCCATGCTGCAGGACGAGGCGCCGCCGCCCAAACCGAAGACGATGCCGTGGGAAACACCCACCCCGATCGTCTTCTCACCCGAGGACGAGAAGCTGCGCGCCTTCCTGCCGTTCACGCCCGCAATCGCGATGGACCCGATCGACGGCGGCAAGATCTCGATCCGCGCAACGACGCCGACGTTCGAGTACAAGAATCACATCTATTACTTTTCGTCGGAAGAGAACCGCCGCCAGTTCGCCGCCAACCCCGAGGCAATGCTCAAGGGCGGCTTCACCAAGCTGTAGGCCGCCGGAGGCCTCTCGTGATGCCATACTGCAAGGTATGAGACGTTTCGCTGTCGCGCTGCTTGCTGCTTTCGCGTTCTCGTGTGCGTCGACCCCCGACGCGCCGATGCGGCCTGCGCCGGAATCGGACGAATTTCAGATCGAGGCCACCGTCCTTGCCGTCTATAACGTTCTCTCCGGTCCGGCGGGCCGCCGCGACTGGGACCGTTTCGAGGGACTGTTCGCGCCTGGCGCGCAGATGATCGTCGAGACCGAGAAAGAAGGCGTGAAGCGGGCGGTCGTGATGACGACGAAGGACTACATCGAGCGCTCGACGCCGAATTTCAACGCGAACGGCTGGTTCGAGCGGCCGGTCGCGACGCGCATCCTTCGCTACGGCGACATCGCGCACGTCTGGAGCACGTACGAAGGGCGCAACGAAGCGAATGCGGAGAAGCCGCTCGTGCGCGGCATCAATAGTTTTCAGCTCGTGCGCATTGGCGATGAGTGGAAAGTGCAGTCGCTGGTCTGGCAGAAAGAGGATGCGACGCATCCGATTCCGGCGGAGTTCCTGCCGGCGCGATGAATGCGCTGCTGCGCGCGGCGCATATCTCCGTTGCGCGCGGCGGCCGCGCCATCCTCGACGACGTCTCGTTCTCCGCCACCCCCTCCTCCGCCCTCGGCATCATCGGTCCGAACGGCGCCGGCAAAACCACGCTCTTCCGCGCCGTCGCCGGTCTGACTCCAGCCGATCGCGGGGAAGTGCTGTTCGGCGCCGCGCCACTGCGCGATCGCGCTTCTGCGCTTTTCTATCTGCCGGATGGGATTCGTCCCTGGCCGGAGCGGCGCGCGGGCTGGTGTCTCGACGCATTCGCGGCGCTCTTTGGCCGCACGCGCGACGACGAAGCCATTGCAGCGTTGCAGCTCGCGCCTCTCCTCGGCTCGCGCGTGCACTCGCTGTCGAAAGGTGAGGCGAAACGCCTTCTGCTCGCGCTCGCGTTCGCGACGCCGCAGCCGGTGCTCATGCTCGACGAGCCGTTCGACGGACTCGACTTCAGGCAGACGCGACTCGCAATGGATCTGCTGCGCGCTCGTGCCGCGGCAGGACGCACGCTGATTCTGTCGATTCATCAGCTCACGGATGCCGCTCGCGTCTGCGATCGCTTTCTCCTGCTCGACCACGGCCGCGCGATCGCCGAGGGAACGCTCGACGAGTTACGCGCCACGGCGGGCGATGCGAACGCGACGCTCGAGGAGGCTTTCCTTGCGCTCGCGTAACGCGCTGCTGCGCAAGGACGCGCGCGAGCTGTTCGGCTCGACCGCGTTTCTGCTCGTGCTGCTGCTCGCGGGGCCTCTCGTCGGCTTGTCGTTCATCGCCGCGGTGCGGGCGTACGCGGAGGCGAGCGGCTCGGGCGGCGCGGCCGCACTCGCGTCGGCGCTCTCCCCGCTCGACGGCTTGCTCGTTCCGACGTTCGGCGCGTACGAGCTGCTGATCACGTTCCTCGTGCCGTTCGTGGCCATCCGGACGATTGCGAATGAGAAGAGCTCCGGCGCGCAGGAGTTGTTGCTGCAGACGCGGATTCCTCTCGCGACGCAGCTTGCATCGAAGCTCCTCGCGCTCGTTCTCGGGTGGGTTCTGCTGCTCGTTCCGGCGCTGCTCGCGCTCGTGCTCTGGCGCTCGTATGGCGGCCATCTCGATGCAGGCGAAACGGCCAATCTGCTGTTGGGACACACGCTGCGTTACGTCGTGACGTGTGCGCTCGCTCTCGCTGCCGCGTCGATGATGCAGGGCGCCGCGAGTGCGGCGATCGTGGTGCTGACGGTGACGATCGGCACGTGGGCTCTCGACTTTTTCGCCACTGGCCGCGGCGGCGCAATCGCCACGCTCGCGCGATTCACTCCCGCGGCGATGCTGCGGCAGTTCGAGCGCGGTTTGTTGAGTGTGTCCGTTGTCGTTGCAGCGCTGCTGATCGCGGCGGCGTTCTCCGCCATTGCCGCATTGTTTCTCGATCTGCGTCTGCCGTGGCGCACGCGGACGTTGCGCGTTGCGGTGGTCGTGTTCCTCGCGGTGCTGATGTTTGCGGTGATACCGGCACAGCTGACGAAAGACGTCTCGGAGGATCGGCGGAACTCCTTCTCGCCGGCGGACGAGCGTCTGCTGCGATCCATCGACGCGCCGCTGCGCATCGCCATCTACATGGCCGCGGAAGATCCTCGCGCGGCGGACTATGAGCGGAACGTGCTGACGAAACTGCGCCGCAACGTGCGCTCGCTTCATGTCGAGTACCCATACGCCGGCCGCACGGCGCTGTTCGACAACGACGAGCGATATGGCACCGTCGAGTACCGGCTGCGCGAAACGCGGGCGGTGAGCCGCTCGACGACCGAGGAGATCGTGCTCGATGAGATCGAGGCGCTTGCCGGACTCACCCCGCCGCAGCGGGGTGAGTCAACGTATCCGGGATACCCGCTGCACGCGCAGCCGCGGGGGGCGGGGGTGGCGTTCTATGTCGTATGGCCGCTGCTCGTTCTAGGCGTGCGGTGGCAAAGCCACCGCTTTGGAGTGCGGCGGCAAAGCCGCCGCTCTTAATGCCGCGGCAGAGC